>DAOORM010000390.1:0-2621 GCA_035389265.1 Flavobacteriales bacterium
ACTGGTCCTTACAGCCATGGGCTACGGTCCGGTCGAATTCCCGGAAAGTGTGGTCAACGCCGAGCAGAACATCTCGGTGAACATCTCTCCCGCCCAGGAGATCGAACTGATCACCCGCCTCGACCCTGGATGTACGTTCAACGAAGCTTGGGAGCGTTCGGTCCATGTTGAAGTCTCGGGGTTCCAAGTGGCCAAGTACCATGTGATCAACTACGAGGATCTGATCGAAAGCAAGGTGCGGTCCGCGCGACCGAAGGACCTGCTGGACATCCTTGAGCTGCGTCGGATCCGCGGCGAGGCTGACCGATAGCGACTTATCTTGGAACCATGCCCGCCTTTTCCACCCTAACCGAAGCCATCACCGACCTGCAGCGGCGGGGCTACACCGATGACCTAACCGCTGCGGAGAACTGTCTTATCTGCGACGCACGCGGCATCCATCTCGACCCGGCCCAGTTCGAGATGGACGAGTTCCACCGCTTCGAGGGCATGAACGACCCCGATGACCAAAGCATCGTGTACGCCATCAGTTCGAAAGACCACGGTATCAAGGGGATCCTCGTGAACGCCTATGGGCCGGATGCTTCGAGCTTCACACAGGAGATGGTGCGGAAATTGGCCACTCATTCGAGTCCATGATCTTGCTGCACCACGACCATTGGAAGCGGTGATCCCGAACCTTCCAGAACTTTACACGTATCTTTGTCCCGTCAGCCAGCTGGTTGACAAGCCCCAAGCGCCCAGCTTTCGCTTCTAGCAACTGTCCAGGCGCAATCCCCAGCGGGATCCATTGCACGCCGGACACGATCACCGGGGCTTCCACAACAACACTTGAAAAGGTGTGTTCAGGGACAATGGCCTGAGCGTACCGCACACATCCCGCGCAGGGATCATACTGCGCAATTACCTATGGAACGTACCACGTTCAACGACTTGGGGCTCATCGAGCCCATTTTGAAAGCCCTCGAGACCGAAGGCTACACCCATCCCACCCCGATCCAGGCGCAGGCCATCCCGCACCTGATCAAGGGACGTGATCTGCTGGGATGCGCACAGACCGGCACGGGCAAGACAGCGGCCTTCGCGATACCGATCCTGCAAGAGCTGCATTCGAAGGAAGCGAAGAGCAAAAGGGCTATCCGCAACCTGATCCTCACACCGACCCGCGAGTTGGCCATCCAGATCGGCGAGAGCTTTGCGGCTTATGGTCGCAACCTGCAACTAAGGCACACCGTGATCTTCGGCGGCGTGGGCCAGAAGCCACAGACCGATGCGCTACACCGCGGTGTGGACATCGTGGTGGCTACGCCCGGTCGTTTGCTTGATCTGATGCAGCAAGGCTTCATTCACCTGAACGACCTGGAGATCTTCGTGCTCGACGAGGCCGACCGCATGCTGGACATGGGCTTCATCCACGATGTGAAGAAGGTCATCGCCAAGTTGCCGCAAAAGCGCCAAACGCTCTTCTTCAGCGCCACCATGCCACCGGAGATCGCGAAGCTGGCCAACAGCATCCTCACCGATCCGATCAAGGTTGAAGTGGCTCCAGTGAGCAGCACGGCCGAGACCATCGACCAACACCTGTTCATGGTGGATCGTACGGATAAGAACAAGTTGCTTCTCCACCTCTTGGAAGGTGACACCATCCGCGAAGCATTGATCTTCACGCGTACCAAACACGGTGCGAACAAAGTGGCCAAGGTGCTGGTGCAGGCCGGTATCGGTGCCGAAGCCATCCATGGCAATAAGAGCCAGAGCGCCCGCCAAAGCGCGTTGAAAGGCTTCAAGGAAGGCAAATTGCGCGCCTTGGTCGCAACGGATATCGCGGCACGCGGCATCGACATCGATGGCCTCACGCACGTGATCAATTTCGACATCCCGAACATTCCAGAGACTTACGTACACCGGATCGGCCGTACGGGCCGTGCCGGTGCATCGGGCAAGGCCCTCTCCTTCTGCGATCACGAGGAGAAGGAATTCCTGCGCGACATCGTTCGTTTGATCAAGCGCGACATTCCTGTTGTTGCTGAGCATCCGTTCGTGATGGTGGGTGGCCCCAAGAAGGCCGAACCCGAGGTACGCGAACCACGCCAACCGCGCGGTCCAGGCCGTGGCGGTCGCCAAGGACAAGCCTCACGTCCTGCGCAGAACAGCGGAGGCCCAGGCCGTGGCGAAGGCCAGCGCAGCAGTAACCCGCGGAGCAACGGACCACGTCGCGATGACCGTGGACCACGCATGCCGCGCGAACAACGAGCGGAGCAACCACGCGCAGAACGCCCAAGTGGCGATCAACCGCGCAGTGAGCGCCCCGCGCGTCGCGAAGGCGAACAACAGGGCCGTCGCCCACAGGGCCAACGCCAGGGCCGTCCTCAGGAACAACGTCAGCCCCGCGAAGGACAGGCAGCACGACCACAAGGCGAGCGCAGTCCTGCCCGCAACGACCGTGGGCCTCGTCGCGAAGACAAACCGCGTGAAGCACGCCCCCAACAGGACCGCAAGACCAACCCGGCCAAACCGGATTACGCAGCCATGACCAAGGAACTCTTCGGCGAGGAAGCGGAACGCAACGCCAAGAAGGACCAGACCGAGAAGAAGAAAGGCCTGCTGGGCCGTCTTTTCGG
>DAOORM010000391.1:0-2614 GCA_035389265.1 Flavobacteriales bacterium
CCCGGTGCGATGAGTACCAAGCACCCCACGTGAGCCGCTGAGTTTCTGTAGAACGCGTGTGAGTTTCACTTCAACTTCGTCCGCGTTCATCTTCTTGGCGTTGATCTTGGCCCAGGCTTTGGCACGTTCCAGAAGGATCTGTTTGGGAAGCAGACCTTCCTTCGTGATCGCTCCGATCACCATGTGATCCCAAGGGCTCAGGCGATATCCTGCGGAGCGCGAACGTTTCCGGCTCTTGGGTTGTGTCACGGCTTCACCATCGACCACTTTCCGAGGCCTCCCCGGTCCGCGTTTCGGTGCATCTGGGTCCTCGATCTTCCGGGGACGCCCAGGTCCTCGTTTCACACCTTCCTCCGGTGCGTTCTTCGCTTCTTTGGCGCGGATCGATTTCAACTGTACGATGGTGTCCCGTACCTTGTTGAGTTGGAAGATCAATCGTTTGCGCTCTGAGCGGTATTGGTTCAGGAGCAGTTCGATGTTCTTGGTGCCGAGTCTTTCGTTGGCCATTTTACCGTATGGGTTACGTGGAGCATATAGGATGGCGATATGCCATCGGGACAAATGTCGTTGATATATTCTGAAGCTTCTTTATAGGACCTGAACATGAATTGGATTGCCACGCGCCACGAACCTCCCGATGGCTTGCTTCGGGAAGCCCTTTTCCTCCAATATCCCCTCGACGGTGGTGCGATGCTGAGGGTCCACGGCGATGAGCAGTCCACCGCTCGTTTGCGGATCAGCCAGCATGAACATGCGCTCCATGCTTGAAGCACCATTCACCTTGTGCGCGTAGCTCTTCCAGTTCCGTAGTGCCCCATCTGGATAGCACCCCTGCGCGATGAAGGCCTGTGCTGCACGTAATTTTGGAATGGCATCATAATCGAGTTCGGCACCTAGATGCTGACCACACATCTCCAGCAGATGGCCAAGTAAACCGAAACCAGTAACGTCCGTAAGCGCATGCACGGCCTCTATTTCTCCCAAACTTGAACCCAGCGAATTCAGTTGGCCCATTGTATCCAGGAGTACCTGGGCATCTGGTCCAGCAAGGATATTCCTCTTCTGTGCGGTGCTCAGGATCCCTGTGCCGATGGGTTTAGTGAGGTAGAGAAGATCACCTTCTCGCGCGGTATCGTTCCGTTTCAGGTTCAGCTCATGGACTTCGCCAGTTACTGCCAAGCCGAAGAAGGGCTCCGGGGAATCGATACTATGACCACCGGCAAGCGGGATACCAGCATCGTGGCAAGCCTGTCGCCCACCTTCAACGACCTGCTGCGCCAGGTCCGCTCCGAGCGTTTCAATGGGCCAACCCAGGATCGCCACCGCGAGCAGTGGTTTGCCTCCCATAGCGTACACATCGCTAAGGGCATTGGTAGCAGCGATACGGCCGAACTGGAAAGCATCATCCAAGATGGGTGAAAAGAAATCGGTGGTACTGATCAAGCACCGACCGTTGCCGATGGAATATACCGCGGCATCGTCACGCGAGCCGTATCCCACCAGAAGCGCGGGGTCAGGCCATGTTCCGAGACTGCTTTTCAGAATAACTTCCAACTGTGCGGGTGCGATCTTGCAACCACACCCGGCGCCATGACTGAACTGGGTGAGGCGAGTGGGAGAGGGGGATGGAATGCTCATGGTAAGGAGATCAACCGTGCAGCGAGCCCTGGAAGATCAGCGACGGCGGTGGGTAAGGTGATGATGCGATCCGGGTCTCGTTGAGCAGCACCGTATCGGTATGACTTGTCGTAGTAATGCAAGGTGATCAGCGCTACCCGCTTAAGGTCGCCCGCATCCAAGGCCGCCAGGGCCGCTTTACAATGCTGTGGTCCGAGGCGTTTGCCTATGCGCATGACCGCCTCGGCCAACCGCGCTGTGGGGAAACGACCATACTCGATCACCAAACGGTCCGCTCGCTCGTCAACGGACATATCTGCGAAGTACAGTGTTGCTGCGCGCATTCCCGCGAAGAGCGCCTGCGGTATGCAAACCCGTCCGATCATCATGCTCTCGTCCTCCACCCAAATGGGACGTGATCCATCGCATCGTCGGATCGCATTCCAGAGCAAGTTCTCGAATTGTTCGGTGGTGGGTTGAGGACCCTCTCCCAATCCGCCGAAAGCGGACCCTTTGTGACGGGCGAGCGCTTCCAGATCAAGGGTCTGTTCGCCAAGCACAGCCAGTTCTTTCAGCGTTCCGGTTTTCCCCGTGCCTGTATACCCGCCCAGGACTTTCAACGGCGGCGGCGAGGCGAGTGCGGCCTGCACATGAGCACGGAAGCCTTTATATCCCAGCTTCAACGTGAGCACTTCCTGGAACCCGGCCTTGTCCAGCAACCAAGCCACACTCCCGCTGCGTTCGCCACCGCGCCAACAATGCACACGGATCCTACCATCCGGAGCCACGTGGCGTGCCTCTTCAACGATCGAAGCCAGCTTCGGACCTACTATCCGAAGGCCTTCAAGCACGGCCGTGTCACGGCCCTGTTGTTTGTAGATGGTGCCGACAATGGCCCGTTCCTCATCGCTGAACAGGGCAAGGTTGCGGGCTCCTGGTATATGTCCACGGGTGAACTCCCCGGGAGAACGAACATCGATGATCGGAAGGTCCGAGG
>DAOORM010000392.1:0-1302 GCA_035389265.1 Flavobacteriales bacterium
TCCATCAGCCACCATCGCCACAGGATCCACCCAGTGACGGATGCGCTCGAAGGCGTAGGTCGGCATCGAGATGCGACGACGTTCTTCGCGCTCGTAGAATTTGCTCCAGTCGATCAGCACGCCGCTCTGCCACAAGCCACCGACGGCTTTGAGGAGTTGCGCCAGTTCGTTGCCGTTGCCTGCGGAATCGCCCAGTGAAGGCACCGCCGCTTGTTTCTTACTGTCGCTGCTTTGTTGGCGGGCGAGCGTAGTTGCGGTCGTGCGAGGGCCCACTTCGAGCATCACGCGATCGACATCGCTCCATGTGAATTTCACTGCTTGCGCGAAACGCACGGTGGCGCGCAAGTGGTCGCTCCAGTACTTCGGAGAAACGGCCTCTTCATCCTTCAACCACTCGGCCGTCACTGTGCTGATGATCGGGATGCGCGGCGCGTTCAACTTCACGCTTTCTACCACCTTCTTGTATGGCGCCACGATCGCGTCCATCATCGGGCTATGGAAAGCATGGCTGGTCACGAGCAACTTGCAGGTGATACCGTCCTTCTCCAGCTCCGCCTGCAGTTTCGCGATCGCCTCATGCGGACCACTGGCCACGCACAACTGCGGACCGTTGTTCGCGGCTATACTGCATCCGGTAGGGAGTTTCTTCACCACATCCTCTTCCGCCGCACGCACGCTGAGCATGCTGCCCCCGGGCAGTTCCTGCATCATGCGTCCGCGGTTCGCCACCAGTTTCACGGCGTCCTCCAGGGAGAACACACCGGCTAGGCAGGCGGCAGCGAACTCACCGATGCTGTGGCCCATCATCGCGTCCGGCGTGATTCCCCAATGCATCCACAGCTTGGCGAGGCTGTAGTGCATGGTGAACAACGAAGCCTGTGTGTAGATGGTCTGTTTCAGTTGTTCTGCGGCCTTCTCTTCTTCACCGGGGTTCGGGAAGATGATGTCGCGCAGTGAAGTCCCGAATTCCTTGCTGAACAGGTCACAGCACTGATCGAAGTGTTGTTTGAAGACGGGTTCGCTCTCGCAGAGATCCCGACCCATGTTCACGTACTGCGAACCTTGTCCGGGGAACATGAACACCACACCGGGAGCGGCCTCGTGCAGCTCGCGCGTACCGATCGCTGCGGCATCCCTGTTGGAGATCGCTTCCATCAACTCGCCATGACTTCCACCCACGATCAAGCGGCGGTGCTTGAAGTGTCGACGTCCGACTTGCAGCGTGTAGGCCGCATCGGCCAAGGAAGACTTCGGATGCGCATCGAGCCAGTTGCGGAGGTTGTCCGTCATGGCATCGAGGCT
>DAOORM010000392.1:1402-2612 GCA_035389265.1 Flavobacteriales bacterium
ATGCCGCTGTTGATCGGGGCGGTGATGGCGATGCCACCCGCGAGTGCCATGTCACATTCCCCATCACGCAGCGCCTTGAACGCCTGTGCGATCGCGACGAGCGACGTGCTGCATGCGGTATGGATGCTCAACGCCGGTCCGCGCAGATCGAACTCGAAGGCGAGACGTGTGGCGATGTAGTCCTTCTCGTTGGCGGTCATCACCGCGAAGTCGCCGACCTGCTCGATGAGCTCGGGATGACCGATGACGTTGCGTGTGAAGTAGGTGTTGTTGCCCATGCCGGCGTACACGCCGATGAGCCCGGCGAACTGTGCGGGGTCGTACGCGGCATCCTCCAGCGCGGCCCATGCCGTCTCCAGGAATACGCGTTGTTGCGGATCCATCAGCGCGGCCACCTTGGGGTTCACGCCGAAGAAGGCATGGTCGAACTTGTCCGCATCGGTGATCACACCGCGGGCCTTCACATAGTCGGGGTCGTTGCGCAGTTCCGCAGGGATGCTAGGGTCGAGCTCGTCCGCGGTCCATGTGCTGATGCTGTTCTTTTTGTCGAGCAGGTTCTTCCACAGCTGCTCCACATTCTCCGCACCCGGGAAACGACCGCTCATGCCGATGATGGCGACGTCACCCTTTTTGGAACCACCTGCGGCGGCTTTGCGAGCCTTTGCCATCTCCGATGGAGCGATGGCGCCTGCATCTCCTTCCAGGTATGCGGCACAAGCGCGCACGGTCGGGTGCTGATAGAGCTTCACGATCGGCAGTTTCAGGCCGTGGCCTTCCAACTGTGCCACCGCTTGGATGCTCAGCAGCGAGTTGCCACCCAGATCGAAGAAATTGTCATCAACGCCGACGCGGTCGATTCCGAGCAGATCGGCCCACACATTGGCAAGGGTCTTTTGGGCGCTGGTCGAAGGAGCGGCGTAGGCTACATCCAGGTCCGGCCGTTTCACATCTGGCGCAGGCAGTGCCTTACGATCGATCTTGCCGCTCGGCGTGCGCGCTAGTTCCTTCACGGCTACAAAGGCGGAAGGCTGCATGTAGTCGGGCAGGAGGGAGGCGAGGTGCTTGCGCAGGTCGTTGGTGCTCAGTTCGCTTTTCGCTACGTAGTACCCGATCAGGCGCTTCAATCCTGGACGGTCTTCGCGCACATTGGCCACGGCTTGCTCCACCGCGGGATGCTTCTCCATGGCCACTTCCACTTCACCCAGCTCGA
>DAOORM010000393.1:0-2612 GCA_035389265.1 Flavobacteriales bacterium
GTGTACCTCTCTGTGGTCGCCATGCAGCTCAAATCCCCACTGTTCAGTCCCTTGACCAATTCAATCTCCTCGAGCTTTCTGATTTGAACATTGACCAATCCCGACTTCCGAGCCAGCACGATGTCTAGATGGCCAGGTTCGCCAAGGTCCATGGGCTTGAGAGTGTAGTTAAGTCTAAACAGCATGATCGAAAGCTAAGGTCTAGCACCATTTGTCGCGAGTATTGGATCGCAAGTCAGCCTTGTTTGCAGTGAGCAGTCACTTCATGCCAACAGTCCTCCATCTGGCAATGATCACCGGCCATGCTTTAGCGGGTGAGCAATCGCACAGGAAAGCCACCTGTCGCAACATGACGAGCTAATGCCCATCACCCAATGCCCAACGACTCCTTCACAAGCGGGTCCAAGCCCATTCCGATCCCCCGCGTATGCGCCGCATCCAAATGCACACCATCTTCCGCGGTGCTCTAAGCAACGGATGCGGTATCAAAGATCCCGCATCCGTGTTCCTGTGTAACGCTCCGGTAAAGCTCGGCCAACAGATGCGACTCCTGGTTCCGCAGGGAGACGTTCGGGCCGTGCGTTGAAAGAACGATCGACAAGAGCACCAGGGCAGGAAGCCATGTCGTTGAGTGTCCCCAAGTCGATGACCTTGGTCGATCGAACATCGATCCCGGTGCCATCCCTCCTCTCCTACCGCCGCTCGACCCATAGGCTACGGGATCAAAGATCTCGATGTGCTTTTTTCGCATCATGAAAGCCATCGTCTGCGCACGCTACGGTCCGCCCGAGCAATTGCAACTGCGCGATGTACCCGTACCGTTGCTGAAGGACCGCCAAGTGCTGGTGCGTGTGCAGGCCACCTCGGTGAACGACTACGATTGGAGCATGGTGACCGGTAGGCCACGGATCTACCGGCTCTTCTTCGGCCTATTCCGTCCTCAAAGACCCATCCCGGGCATGGAACTGGCGGGCGTGGTGGAGGCGATCGGACCTGATGTTACACAATGGCGTGTTGGTGATCAGGTCTATGGTGACACCTCCAATGGCGGTCTGGGGACGCTCGCAGAGTTCGTAGCCGTACCGGAGACCGAGTTGCGCCTTATGCCTGCCGGGCTTTCCTTCGTAGCCGCAGCCGCCATACCCCACGCCCTGGAACTGGCTTACCAGGCTGTGAAGGAGATCGGAGCATTGAAGGATGGAGATCGGGTCTTGCTGAATGGTGCGGGTGGTGGAGTGGGCACATTCGCGCTGCAACTCGCCAAAAGGCAAGGATGCACCGTGTGGGGCGTGGACACCGGCGGAAAACTGGAAGCGATGAAAGCCATGGGTTTCGGCCGCGTGATCGACTACACGCAACAGGACTTCACCCAACTCGGTGAACGCTTCGACCTGATCGTGGACATGAAGACGAAACGCGCACCACGCCAACTTGCCCGTGCGCTGGCGCCCAAAGGCCGTTACGTGACCGTTGGTGGCGATCCCGGTCGTCTGGTCGCATTGCTCATCGCACGGTTCCTGGGTCGGCGCAACATGCACATCGTTTCGTTGAAGTCGAACAAGAACTTGGACGCGCTTGCTCCCGCCATCGGCAATGGGACCCTGAAGCCCTTGATCGACGGACCATATCCATTGGAGGAGACTCCTCGCTTGATCCGGTACTTCGGCGAAGGCCTGCACACGGGTAAGGTGGTGATCCAGGTGGCAGGAGAGCACTGATCCTGCGGCCGGGTCGCAACACGTAGCTTGGCGCTGTGCGTGCGCTATTCATCCTCCTGACCCTGTCGATCAGCACCGTTCTACGTGCCCAACTCCCCTTCCAGGACCCTGCGCGGCCGATCGCGGAGCGTGTACAGGACCTGCTTGGCCGCATGACACCCGAGGAGAAGTTCCGCCAGCTCTTGATGGTGGTGGGCGAAGTGGGACCCGACAGCGCGCGATACCGGAACGGCATCTTCGGACTGCAGCTCGACCGAGGCACCGATGCGCAGAACGCCACCCAGCAATTGATCGGCAGCGCGCAAGGCACTCCCGGCGGATCCCTGCTCGAGCGCATCAACGCCACCCAGCGCTACATCCGCGAGCGTACACGCCTCGGCATTCCGTTCATCCCCTATGAGGAAGCGCTACACGGCCTCGTGCTTCCCGGCGCAACGCAGTTCCCGCAGAGCATTGCCCTGGCCGCCAGCTTCGACACCACCCTGATGGGGCAGGTGGGCCGGGCCATCGCGCTGGAGACCAAGGCCCGCGGCATCCGCATGGTGCTGAGCCCCGTGGTGAACCTGGCTACCGACGTGCGCTGGGGTCGCGTGGAGGAGACCTACGGCGAGGACCCCCTACTGGCATCCTGGATGGGTATTGCCTACGTGAAGGCGATGGAGGGCAATGGCATCATCACCACGCCCAAGCATTTCGTGGCCAACCACGGCGACGGCGGTCGTGACAGCTACCCGGCCTTCTACAGCGAACGGCTGCTCCGCGAGACCTACCTGAAGCCCTTCGAGGCGTGCATCAAGCATGGCGGTGCGCGCGCCATCATGACCGCCTACAATTCGCTCAACGGCCGTCCGTGCAGCGCCAACAGCTGGCTACTGAACGACGTCCTGCGCAAGG
>DAOORM010000394.1:0-2611 GCA_035389265.1 Flavobacteriales bacterium
TCACCGAGTTGGCGATGAAGCACAGTTCATGGGCCTTGTGGTGCAGTTCGGTCGCCATCGGGATCATCGCCTCGTCGCGCACCATCACCTCTGGGTGAAGGGTCACTTCGAGGAACCGTCCGCTACCATCCGATGAGGTCTCCATGGTTCCCGTCGCATGATCCACGTAGGCGGTCACCACAACCCCTTTGATCGCGCACACATGCAGGTAGCTCAGCATGTGGCATGCGCTCAATGCGGCCACAAGCAGGTCCTCGGGGTTGTGTCGCCCCGGATCGCCGCGGAATGTGGGGTCCGCTGAACCCAGCAGCTCCGGCTTGCCATCGATGTTGATCCGATGGTCGCGTTTATAGCTGCGGTAGTGGTCGGTGCCGGTGCCAAGGTTGCCGGTCCACTCCAGTGTAAGTGCGTAACGATGCATTCGCGACATCATTTCTCCTTCCGCTCTTCGAGCATTTTCTCCAGTTCGGGGAGCTGCTTCTTGTAGGATTCCACATCCCACGTCATGTTCCAATGGCTCACGTAGTCGGCAAGTGTGCCAAGCCCAACGGATGCCCGTCGCTCATCAACGCGGTCAGGGTCTTCTAGCGGACTCACATAGTGCTTACCGGTCTCTTCGTATATACCGATCTGGCTCCCGTAGATCTGTCGCTTGCCATTGCGCATCAGCACACGATCCTCCAACAAAGCAAGGCTGCTTCCTTGAGCCTTGCCGTTCTTCACCGCTTCGCGCATCATGGGCAGGTATTCCTCCTGCGTGGCAAGGTCGGCGTGCTGGATCACCAGGAAAAGGGTGGAGTTACCCGTTGGGCCGATCACATCCGCACCTAACCAACCACGTTCATCCAAGATCCTCTTTACCACGATCAGGTTCATCGAGTCTTTGCGCGCCATGTTGGCCCAGAGTTCCTGCATTTCCTTTGAATCACGGCCGTATTTCGATTCGATCTCACCGATCTGCTGACGGAGTCCTTGGTCCTCGTTATGGATGGAGTCCAAGAGGGCCACCAAGGGCTTGTCGTAGTTGGCCTCTGCGCGATCCTTGTTCGCTTTGATCAGGCCGATCACTTCACCCCATCGTTTATCCGTGTGAAGGCTGTTGAGGTCACTGTCCTTGCTGATGTGGCCCAGGTTCGTGTAGTTCATCTTCTCGGCGATCCGGTTCAACTGGAAGAAGGCTGAATCCGCTACACCCGCCAACGCCCACGAACAGGCCGCGTTGTACCGATCACCTTGGTAGCCTTTCCACCCGTTGGCTTCGAAGGCCTTGGAATACGTTTCAGCCGAGCCTTTGTAGTCCTTCTGTTCGTACAGTGCGAATGCTGTCTTGATCAACTCTTCGTAGCGCGCTTCATCCTGGGCAATACTCGCCACGCTCAGCAAGAGCGATAGCACGATGGTGATGCTCGTTCTCATGTCCCGAAGGTACGTACGCATTACCTTCACCTCATGTCCGTCCTCCACCGGTTCTACACGGCCTTCGCCCAACGCGACTGGGCCACCATGGGCGCCTGTTACCACCCCGACGCCCGGTTCAGTGATCCGGTCTTCACCGATCTCGATGCCGCCGGTGTGCGGGCCATGTGGCGCATGCTGCTCACCAGCGGTACCGATCTACGGGTCACCTTCCAAGTGCTCGAAGAGAACGCGAACAGCGGCAGAGTGCACTGGGAAGGGTGGTACACCTTCAGCCGCACAAAGCGCTCTGTACACAACATTATCACCGCTGACTTCACCTTGAAGGATGGACTGATCCTGGTGCATCAGGACCACTTCAGCCTCTGGCGCTGGAGCCGGCAGGCATTGGGACTACCGGGTCTTCTTTTTGGCTGGTCACCGCTCATCGCGAACAAGGTGCGGGCTAAGGCGGCGCAGGCGCTCGCGAAGCATCGCCAGCAGTTCCCTGTTTAGGGGGTTTTCAGTTCGGTTACCTTCAGTGATCGGATCTCGCGCCGCGTCAGTGCGCGCACATTCACATACCAAGCAGGATCCACCTGCATCTGTGCATTCTTTCGGAAACGTTGTTCCGTGACCGCGGCTTGCCATGCCGTGCCCACTGGGGTAAAGACCGCACTTCCATCGATCACCACGCGCACGGGGAGTCGCAGACCGGGTACAGCGTTCACCCAACGCATCCAAAGACGGCCGTTCACCAACGCGTGCTCCAAGGTCGGGACCTTCGTGGTGCGCAGGTATTGATCGAAGAGCGATGGATGAAGCGTTGAACGCGTGGTGGCGTTGTAGTCGATCAAGAATGCTTCCACTTCGGCACTTGTGACCACGCTGTGCTTGAAGGTCCGTGTCATCTCCAACAGCATCCCCTTGAACGTGCTGTCACCCACGATGTGCCGGATCATGTGGATCAGGTTGGCGCCCTTGTAATACATATCGCCACTGCCTTCCTGGTTCACGCCATAAGGCCCGATGATCGGCCGGTCGTTGCGGATGTTCTTCCGCAAGCCGATCACATATTCCTGAGCAGCCTCAGCCCCCTGCTGGCACTCTGTGAAGATGGTCTCGGTGTAATCCGTGAATCCCTCGTGCACCCACATGTCGGCGATGTCCGCCGTGGTGATGCTGTTGCCGAACCACTCATGCCCGCTCTCGTGGA
>DAOORM010000395.1:0-2608 GCA_035389265.1 Flavobacteriales bacterium
ACCGCTGCTTCCCGTACTGTTGAAGACCACGTTCCCGTTGAAGGCGGTGGTACCGGTATGTCCGAGATATAGCCGTCCGTTGGTCACTGTTACCGTCAAGGTGCTATTGAACACGGTGTTCCCGGTGCTGTAGTCGTTCCCAGCCCCAGTCTTCGTGAGACTTACGGGCGCGTTGAAAGTGCCATCATCGAATTCCAGCACACTGGTGGTACCTGATACCGGTGCATCGAAGGTGGTACCACCGAAATTCAAAGTGCCAGCCGGGCTATTCGCAGCGAAGGTCCCATTGGCAATGGTACCGCCGTTGAATGTGCTGTTGCCAGTGGCCGTCAAGGTGAAACCACCGAGATCCAAGGTGCCTGAATTCACCGTTAGGTTGGTGACCGCGCGGGTAGCGTCCAGTACCGGTGGGGTGCCTGCCGATACGATCACCGCATTATCCGCAGGGAGCGGAAACCCAGTTGCCGGTGTCCAGTTCGCCGGTACGTTCCACGCGTTGCTCGTGCTACCATTCCAGATGTAGGTGGTCTGGGCGATCATCGCCACAGGAGCTAGGCCGAGCAGCAAAACGAACAAAGGACCTTTCAGATGAAAGGATCCTTGGGGGGACTTCAGGGCGCGTCGAAAAAGGCTAAAAAGGAGCATGCTTCCGCTGGTTTTGCGCTCACTGACCAACGGGAGAGAAGGAGACGGCGAGCGGCCGTTATACTCGACGACCAGCAGATATGTTTCGACGAATGAGTCTCAGCGAGCCATCATTACCTGCTATGGGCCTTGATCGCGGCCAAGAAACGATCGGCGTAAAGCCCGGCCTTGTGATCCCCCACCCCGTTCACCAACCTGAACTCATAAAGGGTGCGTGGTCGGCGCTCGGCCATGTCCAACAAGGTGGCGTCGCTGAAGACGATGTAGGCCGGCTTCGCGATCTCTTTGGCGATCGTCCTTCGGAGGTCCTTCAACACGCTGAGCAGGTCGGCACTTGAAGAAGCACCATCGTTCACTGAAGGATCGCGACGCAGTTTCGGCCGTTCCTGGCGCTCCTTGATCGTCTCCGGTGTCACCAAGCGTACTTCGCGTTCACCGTTCAGCACCGCACGGCCCGCAGCACTCAGTTTCAAGTGGTGATGGTCACGGTAGTCCACTTCGAGCAGGCCGAGTTGGATGAACTGCTGCAGAAAGAGCACCCAGGCGAAGGCGCTCGTATCACCGCCCGCACCGAAGGTCTTGATGAGGAACAGCTCCTTCTCCTTCACCTCCGGGCTGTAGGTGCCCTTCAATACATCCACAAGGACACTGAGAGCGAGCTGTTCCTTAGCCCTGACCACCGCGCTGAGTGCCTTTTGCGCCAACACTGTGCCATCGAAGTACTTCGGAGGGTCCTTGCACACATCGCAGTTCCCACAAGGCGCAGTGGTGGCCTCGCTGAAATAGCTGAGCAGGATGGTGCGCCGACACACCTGGGCTTCGGCGTACTCCTTCATCCGGTCGAGCTTGGCCATCACCACCTCCCGGTACCGCGGATCGTCGATCTCCTGAGCGAAGTGCACATGCGTCTGCACATCAGCATAGCTGTAAAACAGGATCGTTTCGGCAGGCTTTCCGTCCCTGCCGGCGCGACCGATCTCTTGGTAGTAGCCTTCTACGGTACCAGGCATATTGTAATGGATCACGAAACGGACATCGCTCTTATCGATGCCCATGCCGAAAGCGATGGTGGCACAGATGATGTGCAATTTCCCTTGGATGAAATCGTCCTGCACGCGGCTGCGTTCTTCGGGTTCCAGCTTGGCGTGATAGTACGCGGCCTTCACCCCGATCCCCTGCAACTTGAGCGCGAGTTTTTCCGCACCTGCGCGGCTGTTGCAATAGATGATACCGCACTTGCCGGCATGGCGTCCGACGATCCGTTCGATGGCTTTCCACCGATCTTGACCGGGAAGCACCGCCAAGGACAGGTTGGGCCTATCGAAACTGCTGATGAAGACGCGCGGTCGGTCTAATCCAAGGCTGGCCGCGATATCACCCCGCACCGTACGATCCGCCGTTGCGGTGAGCGCCACCACGGGAACGTTTGGGAAGCGCTGCTTCAGAACATGAAGCTGCTTGTACTCCGGTCGGAAGGAATGGCCCCAGCTGCTGATGCAATGTGCTTCGTCCACGGCGAAGAGCGAAACACCGGAACCAAGCGCGGAAAGCTCGTCCAGGAAACCTTGCTGGAAAAGGCGCTCCGGTGAAACGTAGAGCAGTTTCAGCGCGCTTTGCTTCAGTTGCTGTTGGACCAGACGCTCCTCGTTGAACTCGAGCGAACTGTTCAAGAACGCCGCGGGCACACCATTGCCCTGCAAGGCCTGCACCTGGTCCTTCATCAAGGCGATCAGCGGGGAGATGACCACGGTGAGCCCATCCAAGGCCAGCGCCGGAACCTGATAGCACAGGCTCTTCCCGCCCCCGGTGGGCATCAGTACCACGGCATCCGCACCACCAAGCACATGGTCGATCACATCCTGCTGAAGTGGGCGGAAGGACTTATAGCCGAAGTGGCGTTCGAGCAGTTCGAGGGGTGTGGTGGCAGTGACGAGTTCCATGGCGATCGGCGGCAGCCAAAATA
>DAOORM010000396.1:0-2566 GCA_035389265.1 Flavobacteriales bacterium
TACGACGAGGCCATCACCACGCCCACCGAGGAAAGCGTGCGCCGCGCCATGGCCACAGGGCGCCACGCCGTGCCCCGAACGGATGCCACGGGCAGTGATCGTTCGGCCAGGCAAGGCGCGAGGAAGGGAGGCTACCCCGAGGTAGCCGACCGGCGAGCAACGCAGCATAGGCGGACGAGCGCGCCCGCCCGAAGGGGCCGCCAAAGGCGGATGGCGCCGGAACGGGGTGCGGTGTGGTACCCAAGAGCTTATCATCAACAAGGAGCTCGGCCTGGCCAAGAACGAGAACCCGAAGCAAGGCTCCTTCATCATCGAAGAGCTCACCGACCTGGTGGAAGAGGCCGTGCTCACCGAGTTCGACCGCATCACCGAACGCGGTGGCGTGCTCGGCGCCACGAAGATCATGTGCCAGCGCAGCCGCATCCAGGAGAAAAGCCTTTACTACGAAACACTGAAACTACCGGCGAATACCCGATCATTGGGGTGAACACCTTCCTCAGCAGCAATTGCTCACCCAGGGTATTGCCCAAGGAAGGGATCCGCGCCACCGAGGAAGAGAAGGAAGCACACGACTTGTCCCGCCTTAGCGGGATGCGCACCGTGGAGAATGTGCAGCAGGCTTATGCGGAAGAAGGCAAGGCGGCGCTGTGGAAATTGCAGGAAGGCGGCGATCCGGAACGAGAACGAGTTCGCCGTCTTGATGGAGGCGACAGAGCAATGATCGCTGCGGCAGCTTGCGGCGGCGATGGACGAAGTGGGTGTTCGATGGTGTCGGCGGCTGGTCATGCGCCCCTTTGCTAGTCGCCACGTGATGAACATCATGTGTGACCAGCTGGTCATCCGGATCGTGCTCATTCTCCATGGAACGTGTTGTGGAGTAGGATCCCGCAGCCCCCTTTTGGGGAAGGTCTTCTACACTCGCCGAACCGCTCGCCTACCGCACGAAGGACCGCACTTGCGGTATCCGATCTGCGGAGGTAGCGTTATGCGATTCAAACTGACCACCCTGCTCTTTCTTGGTTCTCTGCTATGCACCACCACGTTCGCCCAGGACTGGGGCGTGGGTTTTCGGTTGGGCGACCCCAGCGGGATCAGCGTGAAGAAGTATTGGAGCGGCCATGCCCTCGAGGTGAGCCTCGGTCGTACACACGCCTTCGGCCGGGACCGCTACTACAGCAACCACTACAACAATTGGTACCAGGGCCAGAACTTCAACCATAACGCCCACGAGTACCTCGGTTACCGCGCCGCTCATGCGCTCGCTTTGCAACTGCACTACCTCGTTCAGAAACCGGTGAAGAATGCCGGCGGACTCGATTGGTACTACGGCTTCGGTG
Organism: Flavobacteriales bacterium; assembly: GCA_035389265.1. Lineage (GTDB taxonomy): Bacteria > Bacteroidota > Bacteroidia > Flavobacteriales_F > PHOS-HE28 > PHOS-HE28. The sequence continues at coordinate 1,338 of DAOORM010000396.1, forward strand.
GACAGGTGCGCAGCTACCGCTACTGGTACAGCTACCGCTACAAGCCCGCCCCGGGACCGGACTGGGTGGTGGTGAACGAAGCGAGCGTCACCGAATTGGACCTCGGCGTGGATGGCGTCATCGGCCTGGAGTACAACTTCGCCAACGCGCCCGTGAGCATCTTCACCGATGGCACCTTGCACATGGAGCTCTTCAACGACCCCTTCGTGTTCCGATCCCAGTTCGGTTTGGGCGCGCGGTTCCGCTTCTAGGGGCTAATGGGGCTGCGCTTACCCTAGCATCTTTTGGTGCGGTGGAACCAATTAGCAACGAAGAATGGCGCGCTGGGGCAGCTAACTGCGGCGTGGTTCGAAGTGGATGGGGATTGTAGAAGGAAGAGGTGATGCACGAGCATCCTCCGCCTAGTGCTCCTCGTTTCCGCGTTCACAGCAGTAGCGTGGAATGACCCGCTCCGATCCATGCGACTCTTCACGAAGAAGCATCGACCTCAGTGCACCACCATCACCGGGCCACTGGCCACCTGGTGTTGATCCGAAACGAGCTTGAAGAAATGGAGGCCGGCTGCCAGGTGGTGGGTGGGGAATGCGAAGTTCATGGTGCCGGTGGGCACCACGGCTTGGAAGACAAGTCCTCCGTTCAGGTCGTACAGCGCGAACTGCGCGGAACGTTCCAAGGCGACGGGAAGTTGGAGCACAGTACGATCGTTCGCAGGGTTCGGTGCGATCACGTGATCCTGATGCACGGCATCCAGATCGGCCACGGCGGTCTCCAGCACGATGGAGGTGAACGCCGGTTCGGTGATCACCGGAGCATTGAAGTCGAAGTAGATGTTCGCGATGTTCGTGACCACATCGCCGGGCACGAGATCCTGTTCCAGTTTTATCCGGAAGTGCACGTAGCCTTGGCTGCCGATGGGGTCCGATGCGCTGTCCGGTAGTTGGATGTCATTGAAGGTGAAGACCAACACCCCGTTGCTCAACACCCACTGCGCGTTGTGCGAGGAGCTGATGAAGGTGATGGACGGATGGTCCAGATCCGCGCTCAGCGTATCGGTGATCACCACGCGTTCCGCGAGGAAGGAGCCCGTGTTCTGGAAACGTATGGTGTAGTCGGACCATGTGCCGCCTTCCACCTCCTCCACGGCAACGGTATCCTTAGCCACCCGCTTGTCGTTGGGGTCGTAGGAGCCCACCACCACATCCTCCCACTTCGCCACGTTGTCTTCGGGC
>DAOORM010000397.1:0-2514 GCA_035389265.1 Flavobacteriales bacterium
CTTCAGTGAGTACCGACCATCGGCGCTCTGCTCGATCGTGTAGCCGTTCGCCGGCGCTGAAGGATTTTCAACAGTCACCGAGGCCAGGTCGCGCATGTCCTTCAACGCGAAGAAGCGGGCGCTGCGGAAATGGTCGGCCTTGGTGTGGAACCGCGTGGAAAGAATACCGGTAAATCCGCCCATACCCATGATGAACGGGGCATTACTACGGCCAACGCCCGGTTTCTCAAGCAGCATGAAGGTTCCGAAATGGTCCTGGGTGCCATGACCCACGATCCAGATCTTGGACGGCTTATCGCCGCCCTCATAGATCTCAACCTTCTTGGCCACCGCCGCCATCACACGCAGTGTTTTCGGTTGCAATGACTTCGGCACCGGACTCTTCACCTCGATGCGCTTCAACGTGCGCAGTAGTAGGGTCACCTCCGATTGCTTGGCCTCATAGAGGTCGTTCAGTATCCAACCGTTCGCGGTGCGTTTCAGGTCCACCGTGCCGCCACCTTTGGTATCGGCGATGAAGATGCGGGTCACGCCTGCGGTGTCCGGTACGGCGAAGTCGCTCAACGGGCGGTCCAACGTGGTGGGTGCATCGTTCCGGCTAAGCCACCAAGCCAGGGCGCCTAGCACGATCACGGCAAGAAGAAGGAGGATGCGGCGGTTCATGCTTTACGAGTGGCTTTGCGGCGGCGGATCGTTTGGTACAATAGGCCGAACAGCACCGCGATGATCACCGGCAGTGCCGTGTTGAACAGCTGCCAGCGCGAACGGTCCACCACGATGCGCTCGGGATCGAGTTGGCGCAGGGTGATGGTGCGGGAACGGATGCTGATCAAGCTGCGGTCGTCCAGCAGGTAGTTCATCGCGTTCACGATGAGCTCGCGGTTGCCGTAGATCTTGGTGTTGGCGTACCGGTCGAAGCCCAACATGTAATACATGCCTTTGGCTTGGTCCACTCGGTTACCGATCACGTCGCCATCGCTGATCACGATCTGCGCGGTGGCCTTGCCATGCTCCCGGTATCCGACGTTCGGGTCGGCGATGAACTCTTGCGGCAACCTATCCATGAAGGCCGAGTTGAACTTTCCCTCCAGCAGAACGGCCATGGGCATATGCGGGGTGCTCTGTCGGTCGAAGGGCGGCGCTATCTCCACCACGTTCAAGCTCACACGCACCGGATTCCGCTGGGCCAACGAGGCCGGAGAACTCGTGAGCAGGATGGTCTTGCGCACGCTGTCCACACCGATCGTATCCAAGCTGCTGGCGAATCGCATGTGGATGGGGTCGATGTTGCTCACGATGGGGTGGGTGCTCTGCGGGATCAGCACCGGTTCCCAGAACCACGGGAAACGTTCCAATTTCCGTTGGTTACCGTAGGGTTGGGTGTACAGTTCGATGGGCGCACAGCTCCGGTCCAACACCAGGTCCTTGTTCACACGCACACCGTAACTGAAGAAGAGCTCGTCCAAGCCCAAGTCCTTCGCCACGGCGATGGAGAACTGGTTCTTGCGCAGGCTGTCCAAGTTGGCGTTCATCGGGTCGATGAGCCACAAGGCCTTGCCACCGTTCATGATGAACTGGTCCAATACGTACGCCGCGCGCGGACTGAACGCGCTGTCCGGCTTGGCAACGATGATGGCGTCGTAGTCGTTCAGGCGATACGCCATGTTCGGCACCTTGTGGCTCAGAGCATCCAAGCGCTCATCCAGCACAACGGGTTCCACATCGTACAACTCGCTCAACGCAGCGGTGATGTCCGCCACCTCCATGTCGCGCAGCTCACCATGCCCGCGCAGGAAGGCGATCTTGGCCTTCTCCCGTTGCGTGCTCTGGCGGAAAGCGCTGGCCAGTTCGTATTCCAGGTTGTTGATGGACCGGTTCACGATGTCCGCATCCGGTGTGCGCAGCTGAGTCTTCAGCAGTTGCACGGGCACCGTCTTGTCGCGGAAGGTCACCAGCGCGCCCGGGAAAACGATGCGTTCGCTGAACGACTCCTTGTCACGCATCCGGATGCTGCTATACTGCAGGCCTTCCTTCTGCAACTGGTCATAGGTCTCCTTGCGCGTCTTCTCGTCGGGGCTTTCGCTCGGGTCGATGAAGCTGTATTGCACCTTCTCCGGTTGCACCACGCGCATCTCGTCGAGTAGTTCGCGGATCGAACGGGAGAAACGTTGCAGGTCGGCGGGAAGCTCGCCGGTGAGGTACACCTTCACGTACACCACATCGGGCAACTCCTCCAACATCTGCTTCGTGGAAGGCGTAAGCGTGTACCGTTGCTCATTGGTCAGGTCGGCACGCAAGCGTAGGAACGAACCGATGAACAGCACAAGTCCCACGACGGCCAAGCCCAGAACGAGCTCGAGCAGATCGGTGGTGCGGGGGCTGCGTTTCATCCTACCAACGCCGGCTTTGGAGCGCAGTGCGCGTGAGCAAGAGGACCCCCGTGATGGTGCCGAGGAAGTAGAGCACATCGCGCAGGTCCACCACACCCCGGCTCAAACTGGCGTAGTGGTCCTG
>DAOORM010000398.1:0-2513 GCA_035389265.1 Flavobacteriales bacterium
CTTCGTCACCAGGGCTTGGTCTGGTCGGGGTGAGAGGATTCGAACCTCCGACCTCGTCGTCCCGAACGACGCGCGCTAACCGGGCTGCGCTACACCCCGAACGATACACCCAACAGCTCGGGAATGCGCTGAAAGGGGCGGCAAATATAAACGTGTTCAGGATGCCTAGGCGTCGAACTTGTAGCCGATGCCTTTGATGGTCTTGATGCGGTCGTCGCCGATCTTCTCGCGCAACTTTCGGATGTGGACGTCGATCGTGCGATCACCCACGAAGAGCTCGTTGCCCCAGATCTGACTGTAGATCTCGTCGCGCTTGAACACCTTGCCGGGCTTGCCGATCAAGAGCACCAGCAACTCGAATTCCTTCTTCGGCAGCTGCAGTTCTTGATCGCCCACGTAGACCATTACACGCTCGAGGTCCACTTTCACGCCGTTCGATTCGAGGATACGTCCTTCCGGTCGGTCAGCCCCACTGCGCTTCAACAGAGCTTTCACCTTGCTCACGAACACCTTTGGGCTAAAAGGCTTGGTGATGTAATCGTCCGCTCCGGCATCGAAGCCTGCGATCTGCGAGTAGTCTTCTCCCCGCGCGGTCAGGAACGTGATCACCGTGTTCTTGAATTCCGGTAACTGGCGCAACTGCATGCACACCTCCACACCATCCATTCCGGGCATCATGATATCCAGCACGATCAGGTCCGGTCGGTTGCTCTTCGCGGCCTTCAAAGCGTCCTTGCCGTTCAAGGCGGTCTGCACGGCATAGCCTTCGCGCTCAAGGTTGTAACGCAGCAGCTCCACGATATCCGGTTCGTCGTCCACCAACAGCACCTTCTGCACCAGTGTTCCAGCCATGTGTTCGCTCATGTTGCGGTGCAAAGGTCCGCCCAACTGGGACGGTACGTGTTAAGGGTCGGTCAAATATAGGTTAAGGCCCTATGGCGCTTCCGTACCCTATCTAACGCAAGAAGGCGGCTACCAAGCCACCTTCTTGCAGAGCGGGAAACGGGACTCGAACCCGCGACTTTCAGCTTGGGAAGCTGACGCTCTACCAACTGAGCTACTCCCGCAATTCGATGCGAAAATAACGGTCGCTCTCCACATCGCATCGTTGACGTAAGGTCATGCCCCTTGAAGAATGACGTTCCAGCGCGGTACTAAGTTCGGCCCGCAATGGCGAAACGGAAGGCGAAGCAGGTGATCCGCGTAGCGGAGCTATTCGCCGGTGTGGGCGGTTTCAGGCTCGGTCTGGAGCGTGCTTCCAACGGTCCTGTCAGCTACGAAGTGGTCTTCAGCAACCAGTGGGAACCCGCGAAGCGCAAACAGCACGCTTCCGAGGTGTATGTGGCTCGTTTCGGTCCCAAGCACCATAACAACCAGGACATCGCCACGGTGGCTGCCAAGGAGATCGCCGACCACGACCTGCTCGTGGGCGGATTCCCGTGCCAGGATTATTCGGTGGCCAGCACGCTGAAGAACAGCCATGGGCTTCAGGGCAAGAAGGGTGTGCTCTGGTGGCAGATCCACCGGATCCTCACGGAAAAGAAGAAGAAACCCGCATACCTGCTCCTGGAGAACGTGGATCGGCTACTAGGGTCTCCCGTTGGGCAGCGCGGTCGAGACCTTGCCGTGATGCTCCGGTCCTTGGACCAGTTGGGCTAAGCGGTGGAGTGGCGTGTGATCAACGCTGCGGAATACGGCATGCCACAGAGGCGCCGACGTGTTTTCCTGCTTGGTTACCACAAGAGCACAGCCCGATACAAGGCGCTTCGCAAGTCCGTACCGGCCGATTGGATCACCCTCGATGGTACGCTGGCGCAAGCCTTTCCCGCGGAGCTTGATGGGGCGATGGTGCAGTTCGGTATCGCTCACGAATTGGACGAACTCTCCCGCGATTTCGGAGAGCGGAAAGGAAGAACACCGTTCAAGAACGCCGGTGTCATGGTGGAAGGCGTGGTCTTCACGGGACCGGTTGAGGCGGCTTTTTCCGGTGAAATGGCTCGTCTGGGAGATCATCTGCTGCCGATGGACAAAGTGCCTGCGGAGTACTTCATCCCCAAGAAGGACCTTCCTGCATGGAAGTACCTGAAAGGGGCGAAAAGTGAGGCCCGCTCCAGCGCGAATGGCCACCGGTATGCCTACTCCGAAGGGGCCATGGTCTTCCCCGATCCGTTGGACAGACCTTCACGCACCATCATCACCGGCGAAGGTGGGCGTGGCGCCTCACGCTTCAAACATGTGGTGAGCCCCGATGGCAAACGCTACCGCCGACTGACACCCATCGAATTGGAGCGGCTGAATATGTTCCCCGATGACCATACCGCTGGGGTTAGCGATACCTGGCGGGCTTTCTTCATGGGTAACGCCCTCGTTGTGGGTGTGGTGGAGCGCATCGGAAAGGCCTTGGGTGCAGCCATCACTGGCTGAACGCTGTCAGGTCCTGGTACGCCCGGCGACCAACCGGTACAACGAACAAGCCGATGCATCACGTGTTCAACAAGACGATGAAGAACTTC
>DAOORM010000399.1:0-2510 GCA_035389265.1 Flavobacteriales bacterium
ATGCCCGCCATTAAACCCTGGCAAGCCGCTTCTTCATAGCCGGTGGTGCCGTTGATCTGTCCTGCGAAATAGAGGCCGCCGACAAGCTTGGTCTCCAGGTCATGCTTGAGCTGGGTGGGGGGGAAGTAGTCGTACTCCACGGCATAGCCTGGTCGGAACATGCGGGCATTGGCAAATCCCGGTATCCGTCGGAGCGCCTCAAGTTGGACCTCCTCAGGCAGGCTGGTGCTGAAGCCGTTGATATAGGTCTCCACCGTATCCCAGCCCTCCGGCTCTACGAAGATCTGGTGGCGGTCCTTATCAGCGAACCGATCGATCTTGTCTTCGATGCTCGGGCAATAGCGAGGTCCCAGACCGCGGATACGCCCATTGAACATCGGGCTTCGGTCGAAGCCGGTGCGCAGGATATCATGGACCTCGGGACTGGTGTAGGTCATCCAGCAAGAGAGCTGGCGGGCGGGCGGCTGTGTGGTCGGCAGAAAGCTGAACTTTCCAGGCGCTGCATCACCGGGCTGTTCTTCCAACACGCTGTAGTCGATGCTACGGCCATCCACACGGGGAGGCGTTCCGGTCTTCATGCGACCAGCTTCGAAGCCTAGCCGGACGAGTTGTTCCGTTATTCCGTGGCTAGCCTTTTCGCCGGCACGTCCACCGCCGAGCTGCTTCTCCCCGATGTGCATCAGCCCGTTCATGAAGGTGCCACTGGTGAGGATCACGGCTCGTGCCCGGATCGTTTTGCCAAGACCAGTGCGCACGCCAGCCACAGAACCGTCTGCGATAATGATCTCGTTCACGCTGTCTTGCCAGAAGTGGACATTGGGTGTCGACTCAAGAAGGCGGCGCCATTCGTTGGCGAATAGGGCGCGGTCGTTCTGGGCGCGAGGGCTCCACATCGCCGGTCCCTTGCTGCGGTTCAGCATACGGAATTGGACCGTGCTTCGGTCGGTGACGATGCCGGAGTATCCGCCAAGCGCATCCACCTCGCGAACGATCTGTCCTTTGGCGACACCGCCCATGGCGGGGTTGCAACTCATCTGCCCGATCACCCCCATGTTCATGGTGATGAGGAGGACCTTCGAGCCCATGTTCGCTGCTGCCGCAGCTGCTTCGTTACCGGCGTGGCCGGCTCCGACCACGATCACATCATAGACTTCTTCCATGGTTCATGTTCCACGTGGAACCCACCCTCATGATCCCTGATCTTCAGGAACTTGGGATGATCGAGTAGGTATAGGTTCCATGGACGCAGCAAAGTTAGATCGATCAAGGATCGGTTGGATCACTGGTTCGGTCGATCGGGATGCGACGGCCTAAGACATGAGGGCACGGCAGTGGGGGGTTCTAGCGGGTGTCCTTCCCGGTCAAAGCGATGGCACAGCCTTTGCCTTCTCCAAGACGCATGTTCAAGCCCATACCATGGAAGCCCCGATCATCACCCCAGACCTCGTGCGTCGGTTGACCGATGATCACCACCTGCATGTGGTGAGAGCAACGGACGACCGCAACGAGACAGAGTCGCCAACCAACGAGCATGAGGTAGAAGATATCCGTGTTGTGATGTATCGGCTTTGGAATGCCGAGCATCCGCATCAAGCCTGAGGTGGCTGTTCCGGTGGGTCCTTGGTTACCCCCCGTCAGTTCAGTCCGCGCCGTGTCAAGAGGGGTTCCAATCGCGCATCGCGACCGGTGAAGTCACGGTACAGCTGCTGGCCCTCCTTGCTCCCCCCTTGCGATAGAACGGTGCTTCGGAAGTGCATGCCATTGGTGCGGTTGAACCCACCATTCTCCTGGAACCATGAGCAGCCATCGGCATCCAGCACTTCACTCCACATATAGGCGTAGTAGTTCGCCGCGTAGCCACCACCCCAGATGTGGCTGAAGTAGCTCGTCTTGTAACGCGGAGGGACCAGCATGTTGTCGAGTCCGTATTTCTTGAGAGCGGCGCGCTCGAAGGCATCCACATCGGCCACCAAGGGAGCATCAGCCGGGAGCATGTGCCACTCGATATCAAGCAGTGCGGACGCCAGGTATTCACTGGTGGCATAGCCTTGGTTGAAGGTATTGGCGCGCTTCATCTTGGCGATGAGTTCCTCCGGCATGGGCTCCCCGGTCTTGTAGTGCTTGGCGTAGTTGGCCAGCACCGCCGGATCAGTGGCTAAAGCCTCATTGATCTGCGAAGGGAATTCCACGAAGTCGGTGCTGGTGTTGGTGCCACTGAAGAGGGGGTAGGTCTGGCGGCTGAGCATGCCGTGCAGCGCATGGCCGAACTCATGGAAGAGGGTGGTCACATCATCGAAGCTCAGCAGGCAGGGCTGCCCTGGCGCTGGCTTCACGTAGTTGCAGTTCTGCGTGATCACCGGCTGTTGCTGAAGCAAGGTGCTCTGATCCACGAAAGAGCTCATCCAGGCACCACCATTCTTGTTGTCGCGGGCGAAGTAGTCCCCATAGAACAGCCCGATGACGGTGCCACCCGTATCGATGATGTCGAACACGCGCACATCGGGGTGGTA
>DAOORM010000400.1:0-2503 GCA_035389265.1 Flavobacteriales bacterium
GGTTCGCGCACGATGCGCTTGATGGTGATGAGGCCATCGGCCACTTCGGGCACTTCCTGCTCGAACAGCTTCTCGAGGAACTCAGGTGCCGTGCGGCTGAGGATGACGACCGGCGTGTTGTTCCGCATCTCCACCTTCCACACCACGGCGCGTACGTTGTCGCCCTTCTTGAAGAAGTCGGTCTTGATCTGCTGATCCTTGGGCATGATCAGCTCATTGCCCTCATCGTCGAGGATCAGGGTCTCGCGCTTCCAGATCTGGTACACTTCGCCGGTGATGATCTCGCCCACGCGCTCCGCGTACTTCTTGTAGAGGTGGTCCTTCTCCAGCTCCATGATTCGGCTCTGGAGGTTCTGCTTCAGCGAAAGGATGTTGCGACGACCGAAGTCCTCGATCTTCACTTCCTGGCTCACTTCCTCGCCCACCTCGAAGTCGGGCTCGATCTTACGGGCCTCGCTCAGTTCGATATCCAGGTTGTCGTCCTCGCTGAAGCCATCTTCCACTATCACGCGGTTCAACCAGACTTCGAGATCGCCTTTGTCCGGGTTGATGATGATGTCCACCTTGGCCTCTTCTCCAAAGCGCTTCTTGACGACCCCGCGGAACACATCTTCCATGATGCCCATCATGGTGACGCGGTCGATGTTCTTATTGTCCTTGAACTCACTGAAGGACTCGAGGAGATTCACAGTGGCCATTGTGTGGTCAGTTGAATGTGATGCTTGCTTTGGTGGTCCGGATCTCTGCGGCCGGTATGGTGGTGACCTCGTCGTCGAGTTTCGGCAGGCGACCCTTCACCTTGCTGGGGTGTTGGATGCGCAGGCCCATGGTCGATCCGTCGTAATGTTCCAGTTTGCCCTCCAGGGTCCTTCCATCCACCAGATCCACCTGTACGAGGCGACCGGTGTGCTTCTGGTACTGGCGCGACACCTTGAAGGGACGACCCATGCCGGGGCTGCTGAACTGGAACTCGCAGTCGTCAGCGGCCTCGCCGAGGTCATCGCGCACGGCCTTGTTCAGGTCGGCGAGCTCCTGTAGGGTGATGGCCCGGTCGTTATCGACCTCCACCACCACTTTACTGCCCGGACGCACTTCCACGGCCACCACGAAATGGGTAGTGCCCTGGATGTGCTTTTCCACGCTGTTACGGACTTGTTCCACGCTGACCATCACCGACTTACGCGCCATACGGCAATAAAAAAGAGGGGCGGCCCCCTCTTCCCACTTCCGCCGACTTACGGTGCAAATGTAGTGATTCCCAGCGAACGAGCCTGAAACAAGCCGCTGTTGACGGAGCACGGGTTGGAACATCCCATCCTAAACGGTAGCCTTGTCTTATGGTCCGCAGTTTCATGTCCGCGTGCTGCGGTCTCATTGCCTGGGCATGTTCCGGGCAGACGGCGGTGGACCCCACCGGCCAGTTGGACCTACCTGCCGGTGCATGGGCCGACACCGTGTTCATCGCCTTTGATACGCGACAGCCACTGGGCGTAAGGCCTGGATCCGGGGCGTATCTTCCGGAATACCTGCTTCTGCGCGACCATCCCGCCACGGTGTTGAAGCGCATGCTTGGAGATGGCTTGGCCCAGGATCCGCACACTGAGCGGCTATTCCTCAAGGTTAACCGACTGCATGTGGATGAAGTGGATGGACATTCCACCTGTGTCTTGCATGCGGAAGTGCTTCGTGGCGCGAACGGGCGATTCACAAGGCTGTATGAAAGCCCGGCTCGTGTAAGGTCCGATCGACTAGGATCGGACGCGCGGACCCACGGTGTGAACGTGGTAGCGGTGGTCCAAGCCTTCCTGAACGATTTTCAAGCAGCTGCTGAAAGCGGCAAGCTCACCGATGTTCCAGTGGCACCCGCGCGACTTGCAGCTCCCCTTCCGATCACTTCAGAAGAAGCTCCGATCCTTGGCGTTGACCGCCCAAAACGGGGACTCTACAGGACATTCATGCAAATGCGGATGAACCAGCCCGACAGCCTCTTCGCATTCGAGTTGACTCCGGTGGCGGATGGGTTGGGCAAGAACAACACGGTATACGTGAATGGCATGCCCCGGGCGGCCGTAGAGGCCTATTGGGGGTTGAGCGACGGAACCCATGCTTACGTGCGGGTGGGGCAGGACTTCGTTCGGCTCGACCCTCATCTCGGAGGATTCGAAGGAAGGATCCCCTTGTGGAGCCAGCCAGATCCATCCACGGCCGTTGCGGTCGGCCTCACCTTCGGCATGTTGGGTGTTGCCATTCTTTACGCAACGGGTGATCAACAGACCGGACCCTTACTCGTTGACCTGGACATGTTGTGCGGCGAGTTGATCCCGAGGAGCGCGTTGCTCCAAGAGCCGCCTTCGGCTTTGCACATCATCAGCTATAAAGGAACATCAAAAGGCGACGGACCGATCATCATCGAAGTACCAGGTTCCGCGCCCATCACCCTTCGCAGAGGCCAGTGGACAAGCGCAAGACTACCGCTGCAGCTGGAGCCTGTGCGCATCGTGGT
>DAOORM010000401.1:0-2503 GCA_035389265.1 Flavobacteriales bacterium
GCACCGCTGCCAGTCCGACACCGAACAGATCCGCGCGACGGTTGAACGCGAGGTATCGCGTGATGCGATCCGCCAGCAAAGCGATGGTGAAGAAGCCGATCGCATAGGGCCTTGCGATCTGCGCGTACAGCACCGTGTACTGCAAGGTGGCGAGCAGGGCGGTGCTCACCAACGCCGTGCCTGCCGAGGTCCAGGCGAGCGCGAAGCGGTAGAGGTGGAACAGTGCGATGAGCGCGAGCAGGATGAAAGGGAACTTCACGGCGGCTTCGGATGTGCCAAAGAGCCGTGTCCAGGCCCACTCGAACACCTGCACGCCGGGCGGGTGGGTATCCAGTTCGATCACCCCACGTTGGATGGTCTCGCCCAAGGTGGGGTACAGACGCATCAAGGCGCTCAGTTCATCGTGCGTGAAGGGAAGCCCGGGAAGGTTCCAGAAGCGGAGCAAGGCCGCCAGGGCGAAAAGCGTCAGAAAGGTCCACTTCACCCACGGTTCGCCGGGGAACCAGCCATCACCGTAACGAGCGATATGGCGGCGCCACTCCATCACATCAACCCATACGGTCCAGGTCGCGCTGCACGTCCTTGGCCTTCAAGCTGTCGCGCTTGTCGAAGGTCTTCTTGCCCTTGGCCAGTGCGATCTCCATTTTCGCGAAGCCGTTCGGTGCGATGAAGAGGCGCACCGGCACGATGGTCATGCCCGTATCGCGCAATTTGCGCCGCAGCTTGTCCAGCTCCTTCTGGTGCAGAAGCAATTTGCGGTCGCGTTTGGGCTCGTGCACATAGTGCGGGTTGGTGCCCCATGGGTTGATCTGCATGCCGCGCACCAGCAGCTCGTTGCCGATGAAGGCGCAATACGCCTCACCGATGGTAGCGCCGTTGTTGCGGATGCTCTTTATCTCCGAGCCCATGAGCACAATGCCGCACTCGAACGTATCGAGCAGGTGGTATTCGAACCCCGCCTTGCGGTTCTTGACCTCGATGGTGCTGGACATGGGAGCGCGAAGCTAACTCACCCCAACGCCACGTCCAGGATCATCATCACGATGAAGCCGCCGATGAAGCCGAGCGTGGCGATGTCGGTGTACTTGTCCTGCTGCGTTTCGGGGATCACTTCTTCCACCACCACGTAGATCATGGCGCCCGCCGCGAAGGCCAGCGCGTAGGGGAGGAAGCCCTGCATGTGGATCACGGCCACCGCGCCGATCACCCCTGCGACCGGCTCCACGATGGCGCTGAGCTGGCCGTACCAGAAGCTCCTGAATTTGCTGAGGCCCTGGCGACGCAAGGGCATGCTCACCGCGAAGCCCTCCGGGAAGTTCTGCAGACCGATGCCGATGGCCAGTGCCAACGCCCCGCCGATGCTGGCCTCGGGCATACCCGCGGCCACGCCACCGAAGAGCACACCCACTGCAAGCCCTTCTGGAATGTTGTGCAGGGTGATGGCCAGTACGAGCAAGGTGGTCTTGTGCCACTTGGTGCTGGGGCCTTCGGACCGCGCGGGATCGAAGTTGATGTGCAGGTGTGGTAGCAGTTTGTCCAGCGCGAAAAGGAAGAGCGCACCGGCAGCGAAACCGATCGCCGGAGCCAGCCAAGGGATGTTCCCCATCCGTTCGCTCATCTCGATGCTCGGGGTGAGCAGGCTCCAAAAGCTGGCCGCCACCATCACACCACCGGTGAAGCCCAGCATACCATCGAGCCATTTGCGCGATGCATTGCCGAAGAAGAAGACCAGGCTGGCCCCTGCAGCGGTGACCAACCACGTGAAGGTGGTTGCGAGGAAAGCCGCAAGCACCGGGTCGATGCTGGTGAAGAAACGTTCGATGGCGGTAAAGGGCTCCATGGGTTCAGGCGGGTTCTACTTGCAGGTGATGGCTCACTTCCTTGCTCAGGCTGAAGGCCGCGCCGTTCTTCGGCTTGATGTCCATGCTACCATCGAAAGGGTGGACCTCGAGCACCGTGAGCTGCGTGCCGATCCGTAGTCCTTTAGCATCGAGCAGCCGGAGCAGGCCGTCCGTGGTCTCGCTCACTGCGGCGATGCGGACGCTGTCCTGGGCCTGGCACACGCTCAAACGTTGGGTCTTGCGCGCTCGAATGCGCCCCTTCCGGTCGGGGATGGGGTCGCCGTGCGGATCGAAGCCCGGTTTGCCCAAGTAGTCGTCCAAGCGGTCGGTGAGCTTATCGTCCGCCACGTGTTCCAGTTGCTCGGCCACATCGTGTACCTCGTCCCAGCCGAAACCGAGGCGCTGCACGAGGAAGGTCTCCCACAACCGGTGCCGACGTACGAGTTGCAAGGCATGCCCGCGTCCTTTGGCGGTCAGCTTCACCCCATAGTACGGCTCGTGCTTCAGCAGGCCCTTATCCGCGAGCTTCTTCAGCATGTCGGTGACGCTGCTGGCCTTGGTGCGCAAGCGCTGGGCGATGTCCTTGGTCAATGCGCTGTCGCCGTCGAGCAACAGGGCATACACGGCTTTTAGGTGGTCCTCTTCGCTGCGGGTGAGCATGG
>DAOORM010000402.1:0-2496 GCA_035389265.1 Flavobacteriales bacterium
GCCCTCTTCAGCTTCCTTTTCCACGACACGGGCATCGGCTTGAACCTCTTGCTCTTCGAGGTGATCGTGATCGGTACCTTGTTCGCCATGCGGCGAATACCCCTTCGGGCGAACACGCTGCTCACCGTCGGTGGCGCGCTCCTCACGGCCGTGATGATGGTACTTTACGGTTCAACGCTCTCCTTGGTGGTGAACCTGGTGTCCATGGTGTTCGCCGTGGGCACGCTGCTGGCGCCCGAGTTGAAAGGGCTGCACCACTCCGCTACCCTGGCCGGCGCACATCTGGTGGCAGCGCAACGGGCCTTCCTGCGCACGGTGCCGGTATGGCGACGCGATGGAACAGGATCGCGCCTAACGCCCCGCGGCGTGCTTTCCATTACGCTGGTGCCCCTCATCATCCTGCTGTTCGTCTCCCTCTACAGCGCATCCAATCCTTACTTCAACGCGGGCGCCGAGGCCGTTTACACCTGGTTGGGCGGGTTCGATACAAGCTTTCTGCTCGTCTTCCTGCGGGGGCTGGTGCTCTCCGCGTTCCTGCTGTTGTTCACGCGCAACGAACGCCTCCTGGCTTGGGCCCGCCAACGCGTGGATGCGCTCATCCCCAGTGGTCTTTCGGGAGATGCGGAACACGAGCGCTCGGTGCGCAGTGAAGCGGTGATCGGCATCGTCCTGCTGGGCTGCCTCAATGGTCTGCTGTTGCTACTGAACGCCCTGGACATCCACTACGTCTGGTTCAACTTCCAGTTCCAAGGGCAATACCTGAAGGCCTTCGTACACCAAGGCACCTGGATGCTGATCGTGTCCATCCTGCTCGGTGCCTTGCTCGTGCTCTATTACTTCCGGGGCGACCTCAACTTCCACCCGCGCAACCGGACGATCAAAGTGCTCAGCTACCTCTGGCTGGCCCAGAACGCGGTGCTCGTGGTGTCCGTGCTCATCCGCAATTACCACTACATCCATCACTATGCACTGGCCTACAAACGCATCGGTGTGGCCTTCTTCCTGCTGGCCACGCTGGTGGGCCTGGTCCTGCTCATGGTGAAGGTGCGCCACCAACGCTCGCATCATTACCTGGTCCGCTGCAACATGGTCTCGCTCTATGCGATCGTGCTGCTTATGTCGCTCTTCGATTGGGACACCCTCATCGCCCGCTACAACATGGCCCAGCGCGGCAAGGCCTTCGTGGAGTTGGACTACCTCGCCAGCCTCAGCGACAAGACGCTCCCCTACCTGATCGCTTCAACCCTCGAACTGGAGCGGCTCGATGCGCACAACGCGCGCATCCTCGGCGGGCGGCAGCGCTACAGTCGCCGGTTGTACATGGATCCATCGGCCTACGCCATGAACGTACACCTCCGTATCGAGGACTTCCTTTCCGAATACCCCGAACGCTCTTGGAAGGAATGGAACGCCGCCGACGCGTGGGCCTATGAGCAACTGAGCAAGCTGAACGTGCCGTAGGCGGTATTGCTTGGGCTGAATTGCTCTGCTGCAGGTGGCTGGATCCTGCTCCGATGTTTGCGAAGTGGAACGAACGCGTGCCTCAACCGACCTTGCGTAGGTGCTGGTCCGGCAGGTCCGTGGCCTTCAACTTCTTCAACAGCTCGGCACGCTGGCCCAGGGACATCCCTGCCAGCAAGCGTTCGAACTCCAGGCGCTCCTCCAATTCGTGCTGGTCGGCGAAGAAGTGGCCTTGGTCAATGAAGGTGGTCAGGTAGGTCAACGGCTCTTCCTCATCGCGTACACCCAAGAGCCATCCCTGACCCACGCTGACGATGTCTTCCACCTCATCGGCCATCAGGTCCACGCTGTGCGTGCTGTACATGTGGTTGGCGAGGAAGAATTGGCGCAGGCGTTCCTCGGCGCTCACATCCGGACTGAAACGCGCGCTGTACTGATCGAAGACGTGCTTGCTGAAATGGAAGGCCGTGCCACACTCCCAGTTCAGGTACAGCGCCCGCATGCGGCGGTCCATGCCGCGGTACCAGCAATAGTGGAAGGTCTGGATCCCCGCTTTGCAGTACCGGAGCACCACCATCCACGGGATGTGCGAAGGGGACGTGTAGTCGTGGAGCTCCACCAACACGGCCTTGCGGTCGCCCTTGCGATGGCGACGCCGCAACAACTCCTTGGCGCGCTGCATCTTGTTCTCCACGGAGCGCAGGTCTGCCCGCGCTGCGCGGAGCACTTCCAACGGGGTCATGCCGGGTAGGATCATGGCTGGCTGGTTCGTGGAGCGCAGCGCTAGGTCGCGTGGTCAGCTCCGGTGTTGATGTTCGTGGTTGGTCATTCTTCGGTACGGTCACGCATCCATCCTTACGCCGCGCGGCGCTCTACCACCTGGCTCTTGCGGCCTTCGCCGTTGGGCCCGATCGCACTTACACAGAACAAATACGGTTTGTGGGACACCAGGCCTTCCACCACGTGTTGCACCTTACCGGTGATCGCCACCAGGGTCCAGCGTAGCTCGGGCGTTGCGTCCTGTTCGGTCGGCGT
>DAOORM010000403.1:0-2486 GCA_035389265.1 Flavobacteriales bacterium
GCGTGGCGCCGCTGAAGGACCTGCCCATCCGCTTCTACACCGAGCCGGACACGGCCTGGTGGCGCGCCAACCGCGATGATGGCTACGAGGAGCTGAACGCCTACGGCCTGAAGCGGATCCACGACACCTTGATGTCTGCTGGGAATACCCGGGCGGAATACATCACCACGGAAGGGCGCGGCGTGCAGCACGGGCAACGGCACCCGCATGCGTGGAGCATCGTGGATGAGCGGGAGTTGGTGCGGTGGATCGAGGGGTTGGTGGAGTGAGGCGCTCCACCTTTCGCCTTCCTGTTGTATGTTGTGGAATGCCAAGCGACGAGGAACTCGTCAACGGCCAAGACCAATCCTTCGCTAAAGCTTCGGCTTGCAAATCATGAGCGCCCTGCTTCCTTCCTCCACCCTCTTTGAACAGCACCAGATCCGCAGACTCTACGATGAAGCCACAGAGACGTGGTGGTTCTCTGTGATCGACATCGTCGGAGCCCTGATCGATCAGCCCGACTACCAAGCTGCCCGCAACTACTGGAAAGTCCTAAAACACAGGCTGGACAAAGAAGGCAGCCAACTGGTTACAAATTGTAACCGGTTGAAACTGCCCGCAGAAGACGGCAAGATGCGGGAGACGGATGTAGCCACCGCCGAGACCTTGCTGCGACTGGTCCAATCCGTTCCCAGCCCGAAGGCAGAACCCATCAAGCTCTGGTTGGCGAAGGTGGGGTACGAACGGATGCAGGAGATGGCCGACCCGAGCCTCGGTCTGGACCGTGCACGCGAGCTGTGGCGCAAGCATGGCCGCAGCGAGAAGTGGATCCAGCAACGGATGATGGGTCAGGAGACACGCAACAAGCTCACCGACTACTGGAAGAACCACGGCGTGAAGGAAGGTGACGAGTTCGCGATACTCACCAACATCATTCACCAAGAGTGGAGTGATGTGACAGTGAAGGACCACAAGGCGATCAAGGGGCTGAAGACCCAGAACCTGCGGGACCACATGACGGAGGCCGAGCTGATTTTCACCGCGCTGGCCGAAATGAGTACGCGGCAGATCGCGGAGACAGAGCAGGCCGTTGGCATGCCGAAAAACAAGGTGGCGGCGCGGAAGGGCGGCGGTATTGCGAAGAAGGCGCGGCTGGAGTTGGAGGAGAAGACCGGAAGGCCGGTGGTTTCGGGGAGCAATTTCCTGCCGCCCAAGAAGGCCTCGAGCAGCAAGAGCGGGAAGAAAGCCATCGGTAATAGGACGAAGAAGTAGCGTGCCCCAACCGGTGAAAATGCGTCACCAGTTGATAAGCGCCGACGGCCGCGTTCCAGTTGGTGACAAACCGTCACCGACTGGAATTGGGAACTGTGAACTGGTTACAGATCGTAACCGGTTGAGCCACCCCATCAACTGGTAACAGATCGTTACCAGTTCAGTCGGTTACGATCTGTAACCAACTGAACCCACTTCAACCTACCGCGCGCTGTAGTGCGTCCCCCGCCCCGTCCCTTCGCGCACCAGTACCTCGGCGCTCACCATCGTTTCCAGGTCCTTCTTCACCGTGGGTAGCGGTATGCCCAAGGCCTTGGCGATGCCACCGGCCTGCGCACCGGCATGCGCCTGCACGTAACGCAGGATGTTGCGCTGGCGTTCGTTCAGGTCGGTGATGGCTCCCTTTGCCTCCAGTTTGGCACGGAGCTTCTCCATCATCACCACCAAGCAGTCGAGGAAGAAGTGCAGCCAGGGGCCGATGTCCTCGCCCGGGCGCTGGGCCTGGCAGGTGCGCAGCACGCGGTAGTATTCGCTCTTACGCCGCTCGATCTCGTGCTCGAAGCTGGCGTACTGGACCCACGGATTGCCCTGTTGCAGCAGGAGCAAGGTGGCCAGCAGGCGGCTGAGCCGACCATTGCCGTCCTGGAACGGGTGGATGGTGACGAACTCGTAGCAGAAGGCCGCCACGCGCACGAGCGGATGCACCGCATCGCTCTGCCCGTACCACGCGACCAGCGCGCGTATGGCGTCCTCGGTCTCCACGCCGGGCGGGGTGGTGGTGAAGACCACGGTGCGGCTGCCATCGGGCAAGGTGGCCTCCACGGCGTTGGAGCGCTGCTTGTAGCCGCCCCGGTGCCAGGTGTCCTTGGTGCTGTACTGGAGCGTGAGCTTGTGCAGGTGCTTCAGTTCGCTCTCGCCGATGCGGATGTCGGCGTAGGCCTCGCTGAGGGTATCGAGCGCTTCGAAGTAACCGGCCACCTCTTGTTGGTCGCGGTCCTCCAGCTTCGTTATGTCGAGCTGGGCAAGCAGGGCGTCCACGGCGGCATCGTCCAAGCGGCTGCCCTCGATGCGGGTGGAAGCGCCCACGCTCTGGATGGTGGCGATGGACTTGAGGTGCTTGAGCGAACGGCCTTCGCGGCGTTCGATGCTGGCCCACTCCCCGGCGAAGCGGTCCACCCGGCTGATGGCCTGGAGCAGGTCCCAGGTGAGGTCGAGGCGGAAGGTGTGGACGG
>DAOORM010000404.1:0-2483 GCA_035389265.1 Flavobacteriales bacterium
GGAGGAGTACCGCCTGATCGATGATGATGCCCTGATCGCGCAATTCAGGCCGTTGGAGAAGGCTGCCGTGCATGCCTCCGACTTCCGACTCGCCGTAAGCGACGCACTCGTTGACCATTGGAAGGAGCGCTACCAATGGACGGGGGACGCGTTCGTGGTGATACCCTGTGCACTTGGCACCGATCATGCCATCGTTGAACGACCCTTGGGCGCTGCACGGCCTTATGCGGAAGATGATGTGGTCGTCGTATACAGCGGTAGCACGGCTGGCTGGCAATCATTCGAGCTGCTGCAGCGGATCCTGATCCCATTGCTGGAGGAGCAACCCCGGGTGAAAGTGCTCTTCCTCTCCAAGGAGGATGCGAACAACAGAGCCTTGCAAGCAAGATTCCCTGGACGTGTGGACGTGCGTTGGGCGAAACCCCAAGAGGTCGCAGGTATCCTTGCGGCCTGTGACCATGGCCTGCTCGTGCGAGAGGACACGGTCACCAATCAGGTCGCTTCCCCCACCAAGTTCGCTGAGTACCTCGCAGCAGGTATGCCGGTGATCATTTCTGAGCGGATCGGGGATTTTTCCGGCATGGTGAGGCACCATCAACTCGGTATCGTCATCGACCCGGACCAAGTGATCCCACGACTAGAACGCACCGACCTGGCTAAAGCCGCACGATCACAGCGCTTCGCCAAGGATCATCTCACGAAAGTCAGCTTCGATGCAGCCTACAAGCGGTTGTTGAAGGCCTTGGAGTGAGCTCCGGTTCCGGCCATCCCCGTACTTTCGCGGCTCACCATGGCGAACGGCGAACGGGTTTTGATCACAGGCGGTGCGGGCTTCATCGGCTCCGCGCTCAGCAGCCACCTGCAACAGGAGGGCTACGAAGTACATGTTCTGGACGATCTATCCTTCGGGCTCAGGCAGCTGGCCGGCGTCCCCGATGATCGGTTCCATCGCGTGGATATCCGTGATCGGAACGCTGTGATCAGCACGTTGGCCACCGTTAGGCCAACACGGGTCCTTCACCTCGCCGCTGTACATTTCATCCCTTACTGCAATCAACATCCGGTGGAGGCATCGGAGATCAACGTCGTGGGCACGATCAATGTGCTCGATGCTTGCGAGCGCAGTGGCACGGTGAAGCAAGTCTTCGCCGCAAGCACGGCCGCCGTTTACCCTATCGCCAACGGGGCCATGCGTGAGGATCACGAGACTGGTCCCATGGACATCTATGGCATCACGAAATTGGCCACCGAAAAGCTCGTGAGCGAGTTCCATCTGCGCACCGGGATCAATACCATCATCGGCCGGTTCTTCAATGCGTTCGGTCCGAACGAGACCAATCCCCACCTGATCCCCGAGATCCAAAAGCAAGTGCTCGCTGGTGCACGTACGCTGCGCCTCGGTAACCTGGACCCTAAGCGCGATTTCATCCATACGGAGGATATGAGCCGGGCCATGGCAGCCTTGTTGCGGACGAGCACGACCGGACACGACGTGTTCAATATCGGCCGGGGCATCGAATACAGCGTTCGCGAGATCGTAGAGGCGTTCGCCCGCCAGTTGGGCGAGCCGCTCACCATTGAGGTGGATGAGACACGCGTGCGGAAAGTGGAGCGCATGCACCTCTTGGCCGATGTGGATAAGCTGAAGCGTGTGACCGGCTGGGAGCCGCGCTGGGGTATCGATGAAGGCGTGGCCACCTTGCTCAAGGAGCGGATACTCGACCGCGCTTGATCGCACTGGCTTGTACCATGATGAGCCAAGGCCTTCGTCCATGATGCATGTGGTGATCTGCACCGACGGTGTATTCCCCCAGGCCATGGGCGGCATGCAGCGGCATTCGCGTCTGCTCGCCGAACACTTAGCGGCCACCGGAAGGATCAGGTTAACGGTGATCCATCCGCATGGACCGGGCATCTTCGACCCGGCCTTGGGCATTGAGGAGGTTGCGATCGCTCCCATCGATACTGGTCGGTTCTACCTGCGTGAACTGTGGCGATACAGTGCGCGCGTGGCGAAAGCGCTCGATGAGCTTCGTCCGGAAGTGATCCTCTCCCAGGGTTTCTGCGTGTGGCAGGGCATGTCCAGGTTCTCCGAGCGGCTGATCCTGCATCCGCATGGGCTGGAGATGTTCCAAGGGCTTACCGCCAAAGAGCGACTGTATGGAACACCTTTCCGGATGGCCGTTCGTTACATGGCCCGCCGGAGCGATACGGTCATCTCACTGGGGGGGCTGTTGACAGGCCTTCTTCAGGAAGCGGTGAAGGGATCGAACGCGCGTGTGAAGGTCATTCCCAATGCGGTGGAAGTCCCGCCTCCCGGCACCTACGCTTCCTCACGCGAAAGACCGCTACGCCTGCTCTTCGTTGGTCGTTTTGCGTTCAATAAAGGTCTGGATCTGCTCATCCAGGTAGCGCGAAGGCTGGTTGCCGAAGGGCGCACGGACGATATCCGATTCGAGTTGGCGGGGGATGGACCCTTGCTC
>DAOORM010000405.1:0-2483 GCA_035389265.1 Flavobacteriales bacterium
AACGTCACCGCCAACCTCTTCGCACCAACACCGCGCGCGGTCGCATCGGGTCCACCCGCCGAAGTGCTTGTGGTCACGGCGGGTCAGGACATCCGGCAGTATGTGCAGCCCGATCACCACCTTCAGTTGATCGCCGGTCCGGCACAGACCGTTTATAAGGACACCATCTTCCAAGGGAATCAGGTGATCCGAAGTCGGTTCGAGATGCCAGCGGCGGATATTCCTGCGGCGTTGACCGTCACCATGCAGGTGGTGCATGATCTGCCCCTCGGGAACTCCATCCCTGATTACCTCGATTTCCAGGTGGGCATCGCCATGGATGTGACCTACCCGAGGGATCTGCAAGGGCTTGGCGCCGGACCGATCGACCTGATGATCCCCGATGACCCTGCCGATGCTTCCGCGCGGCTGGCGCTGGGTGGTGCTTCGAGCACGCCGATCCTTTATTGCTTCGGTGACGTCCCCCGCCGGGTGGTACCCAGCGAGGTCGGCAGCGGTTGGGAACTGGCCGTGCCCACGCACCCCGACAGCGCGCGCACCCCGGCCTTCCTGCACACGCAAGCGGCGGTGATCCAGGTCGGTGCCCTTACTCCGGTCAATGGCAGTGGGTTCTTCCAGGACCTGGCTGCGCTCAACCTCGATTCCGCTCTCCTCATCGTCACGCACCGTTCGCTGTGGAACGGCGCCATGGCCTATGCCGGTTACCGCAGTGGCCAGGCACACGATCCGGTGCCCACCTTGGTGGTGGATGTGGAGGAGTTGTACGATCAATATGGTGGCGGCGTACCCAAGAACTCGCTATCCATCCGCTCCTTCGCACGGCACTTGCTCAACACCTGGGACACCGCACCCCAAGGCTTGTTCCTCATCGGTAAGAGCACGCCCTCCTCCTCCACGATCTATGAGCCGGCCGGAGCACGCCCCAATGTGAACGGCGCCTACGAACGTATGCTCGTGCCCTCCTACGGAACACCCGCGTGCGACCAGTGTTTCACCATCGGCATCGGCCCCACGAACGATACACGCATCGTGGAGATCCCCGTGGGGCGCCTCAGTGCCACCGAAGAGCAGCAGGTCTTCGACTACCTGGAGAAGGTGATCGCCACCGAGGCCCAGGAGCCCGCCGCGTGGATGAAGAACTTCGTACACCTCAGCGGTGGCTTCACCGATCAGGAGCAGATCCGCCTTGCCAATTTCCTACGCTACCTGGAGCCCTTGGCGGATGACAACACCTCCATGGGTGCACAATTCTCACGCTTCCGGAAGCAGAGTAGCGATGTGTTCAGCTCGGCGGCCGCGGACTCCGTGCGTACCCTGATCGAGAACGGCGTGTCGGTGATGAATTTCTTCGCCCATGCGTATTCCGAAAGCTTCGACATCACCATCGACGATCCCTCCAACTACAACTGGAACGGCAAGCACCCCTTCGTCATCGGCAACTCGTGCTACATCGGCAACATCCACCTCAACGCCGATGCGGCCAGTACCAGCGAGGATTGGGTGATGCGTCCCGCGGCAGGTCCCATCGCCTTCCTCGCCGCCACGCAGATCGGGGTGGATTTCAACCTGGCATCGTATAGCCGGGGGCTTTATGAGAGCATTGGCACGGTGAACTACGGACGACCGTTCGGCAAGCACATGAAGCATGCGGCGGCATCCCTCCTCACCAACCAGAACAACTGGGGTACCATCTTCACGGTACACACCTTCACCCTACAGGGTGATCCCATGCTGGTAGTGAACTCGCCGCTAGCGCCCGACTTCGATGTGCAGCCGAGCGACATCACCTTCGATCCCCCGATCGTGACCGCCGATGTGGACACCTTCTCCGTGAAGGTCGCGGTGCGCAATATCGGCCGCATCATCCCCGGCATGGTGGGCGTTCAACTGCAGCGCACCAATGACGGGCTGCCCGCTTCGATCATCTACAACGGACAGCTCGTGGATATGGGCTTCCAGGACACCGTGGTCTTCCGAGTGCCCACCCTGGCCTACACGGGTGGCCAAGGTGTGAACCAGTTCACCGTGCGTGTGGATCTTGATCCAGAATTGATCCCGGAGCTCACTCCGCAGGAATACGGCGATAACCAAGCCGCCACCACCTTGTTCATCTCTTCGGGTGATCTGGTGCCCGCGTATCCCTACGATTTCGCCATCGTCCCCGAGCCGCAGCCCATGCTCAAAGCCAGTACGGGTGATCCGCTGGTGGGTGTACGGGATTACGTGTTCCAGATCGATACCACCGATCTGTTCAACAGCCCGATACTGGAATCCACCACCATCTCCGCACCCGGCGGGGTGGTGAGCTGGCAGCCCACTTCCATCTACAGCCTCAACAGCGCGCAGGACAGCACCGTGTTCTATTGGCGTTGCAGCATCGACAGCGTTGGCAATGGGTCATACAACTGGTACGAGCGTTCGTTCCAATACATCCCAGGGCAGAATGGATGGGGGCAGGCGCATTACTTCCAGTTCAAGGATGA
>DAOORM010000406.1:0-2478 GCA_035389265.1 Flavobacteriales bacterium
CGACAATTGTGCACGACGGAAACCCGCGCTCAGATCACCCACGCGATCACCTTCCGGGAAGAGTGTGGGCAAGCCCTGCGGTACCGCGGAATGGAACCATAGGCTCTGCGTGCGCATGTCGATCACGCTCACACTGCCTTCGAAGTCGTCGATGTAGCTCGTACCGGCCTGGCCTACCGCGCGGCTGTGCCCGGGGATCAGGTACGCACCCTCGATGCTCGCGTTGATGTTGCTCTCCGCCTTGGTCGCGTAGAAAGGCAGCTTGTCCACCACATCGGTGATCCACTGCGATCGCGTCTGCCAGTTGGCGTCCACACCCACCATCGTGTTCCGGATCGGCTCCTCGCCCACGTTCACCTTCTGTGTCAGCGGTCGCTCGTAGAGGTTCATGACCGTGCCACCCACTACGAGGTCCTTGTTCACCTTATAGTCGAAGCGCGCTCCTGCCAAGGTCTTCGTCTGGATACTGAACAGCGAGTTGCTTTCCAGTGATACGTTCACCGGCGTGCCGCTCTCCAGGATGCCTTGGTTCAGGATGCGCACGCGACCGAGGTTGTAATCCACCGTGTAATCCTGGTTCTCGATCAAACGCACACCACCGGCCGTCACCACCACCGAACCTTGTGGGATGTTCACCGAGTTCAACGAGATCACATCGCTGCTCGCACTGCGGTAACTGCCTTTCAGCTTGAAGCGGTTCAGCTCCGGGATGTTCTGCGCGGCCGTCTTGGTACTGTCGTACAACTGCTGGTATACGATCGTGCGCTTGATCTCCGGAGGCACGCCTACCAACTGCTGATCCAGATAACTACCGAAGGGTTCGAGCGTCGTGAAGTAGATGCGACCCGTCTGCGCCTGAATGGTACCACCCGTGGTGGCTGCGCCATCGATGAAGTCGAACCAGCCATCCGGGTTGGGCGCATTGTTTGGATCCAGTCGGTCCATACCGATGGCCTGGATCAAGGGGATCTGATCCAGCGGCGCCCGCGGGATGTAGTTCACATCAACACCCGTGGTGGGGTTGTTGTACAACAGGTCCAAGCGGAAGTTCTCCTGGTTCACCTGGAAGGCGCCAAGGGAGTAGATGTTCTTCATCATCAGATCCCACAGCGGCAGGCGTGGGTTGGTGATTGTGGCCTTCAATAAGCGCAGCACCAGTGCTTCGGTTCCCTGCGGTCCCGTTTGGGGCTGTTCGCCGGGGATCGGCGTGGGCTCTTCTCCGGTGAAGACACCGTCTTGGGCGAACTGACCGACCTGATAGGTCTGACCATCGAGCGTGTACTGGTAGGCCACAGCCAGCACCTCATCGTTGTTCAACGATTGGTTAAGTGAGATGAAACCCAACCGCTGGTTCACCGTGTACTCGTTGGCGGTGAGCAAACGCGCGCTCTCCACTTTCTCATAATGGCGCGCCGCTACAAGACCCAGTGCTTGCAGCGCTTGGCTGGAATTCACGAACCCGGTGATGCCCGCATCCTGGCTCACGGTCTGATACAACGTGTTGGCGCTGTTGTCGGCCACGACCGAGTTGGGGCGATCCTGGACCAGACCTGGCGGTAAGTCGCCACTGAAATGACCGGCTGCAATGGACGGTGCACTGCCATCTTCACCCAGGTCCGTGAACGCCACGAAGTTCCTGGTCTGCTGGAAGTCCTGACGCATGTTCGTGACCCACACCTCGATGCGTTGGATCAGCACACCACTATTCACCGTGGGAAGCGTCCGCAAGGCCTGGTCGTAGCGGTCGCGGAAGTAGTGGCTCAGGAAATAGTGCTTGTTGGCCTCGTACTCATCCGCCTTGATGTCGAACACCGTGGTCTGCGCACCACCCTGCGTCTGCACGTTGCGCCGTTGCCCTTTTTCCTGGCTGAAGATGGCCGTGGCGGTGAGCCTTCCGAAACGCAGTTCGGTCTTCAGGCCGAAGAGGCTCTGGCTACCTTGGATCAGGGTGCCGCGCAAGGGAAGGCTGACGTTCCCGGCCTCGATCTTCTGGATGATCTCGTCCTCGTAACCCGTGTAGTCCAACTTCACCTGGTTCTCGAAGTCGAAGGTGGCTTGGGTGTTATAGTTGGTGTTGATCTTCAGCTTCTCGCCGATGTTACCCACCAGGTTCAACTGGATCCGCTGGTCGAAGTTGAAGGTGGTGATGCGCCGCTGATCGATGGGGATCCGCGGGTTCTCCGTCTTACTGATGTTGACCCCGAAGATGACCTCGGCCGATCCCCTCGGTTTGATGTCGATGGTATTACCCCCGAAGATCCGGTCGAAGGCCTCGCCACGCACCTTGATCGCGGGGATCAGCGCTTTCTGCGCGCTCTCGCTGTCCTGCTCCACACGGTCCAACCAGTAGTTGTCCATGCTGCGCTCCATGTCGTAGTTGAGGTATTCCTCCAACGACATGCTCATGGGCGGCCGGTAATCGAAGGCGCCGCCTACGGTGCTGCGCATGATGTACTGCCCGCTTTCGGGGTCGTAGAT
>DAOORM010000407.1:0-2474 GCA_035389265.1 Flavobacteriales bacterium
GCAGGGCGAGTTCCAAGAGTTGGCCATCGGTTCGAACCTGCGCTATATCCTGCTTCAACGGTTCGGCCTGCAGCGCGCTGTGATCTTCGGCGCGCATTACCGTGCTGCCGATGCGGGCTACCTCCATGCCGGCTTGGAATACGACGACTGGACCTTCGGCTTGAGCTACGACATCAACACCAGTGATCTGGTCCCCGCCAGCCGCAACCGTGGTGCCATCGAGCTCACCGCGATCCGTATCCTGAAGAAACGACCTGCGATACCGGCGCGGTTCAAGGCCTGTCCGGCACAGATCTGATGTATGAGCCTTGACCTGCGACATATCCTCTTCATGTTCGCTGTTGCGCTGAGCCTGTCCACAGCTGCGCAATCCATCGACCAATGGACCGCGTGGGGCGATGCGTCCATGGCCAAGCAAGAGTATTACGGCGCTACCCGTTTCTACGCCGGTGCCCTGGCCTTAGAACCTGGGCGTATGAGCTTGCAGTGGAAACAAGCCGAAGCTTGCCGCCTGAGCAACCAGTACCCACAAGCAGCTGATCTGTATGCCCGGGTATACCAGAAGGATGCGGGTCGCATTTATCCCGAAGCGCTGAAATGGCTGGGCGAAATGCAGCTCTGCGATGGCCGATATGATGAAGCCCGGGTCACCTGGAACAAAGTATTGCAAAAGCAAAAGGACAAGACCTCCATCCTTGCACAACGCGCCGGGAACGCGCTGGCAGGTTGTGACCAGGCTGGTGCGCTGAAGCCTATGGGCTTCGAGGTGGCACACCTTCCCGGACCGGTCAACACGAATGACAGCGAATTCGGCGCGCGTACTGGTCCAGACAGCTTGCTTTGGTTCACCAGTTTGCGCGGGGACTTGAATGATGATGGTGAAGTGCAGGACACCGCGGCCTACCACGTTGGCATCTACAGCAGCCGCCCGGTCAACAAAGGCTGGAACGAACCCCTGCGTGAAGAAGGTCCGCCGGATGCCATGGGCCATTCCAACGCGAACTTGATGTGGACGGCGAACGGTGATCGCATGTACTTCACCATGCTTGATCCGGATGGAACGAAACACATCGCGACGCGCACACCGAACAGTCCGGCGCAGATCATCTCCGGTCTTGAAGCGCATCCTGATGCGACGCAGCCCTGGGTGGCCGTGATCAACGGGAAGACCATGCTCCTGTTCGCGGCCAGCGGTGGTCAAGGTGGTGTGGACATCTGGTATGGAGACCTGAATAGCACGACCATAACGAACATCCAGAACGCGGGGCAGTTGGTGAACTCACCCGGAAATGAAGTCTCACCTTCCTACGATGAGACTGCGGGCGTGCTGTGGTTCAGCAGTGACTTCCATGCGGGCCTTGGCGGCTATGACATTTTCAGGGTGGAATGGAAGAATGATCCGGATGGGCTGGAGAACGTGCTCGACCTGAACTCACCTGCCAACGATCTCTATCCGGTCTACGACGCTGCAACGGGAAAAGGCTGGTTCACCAGTAACCGCAAGGGTTCATTCGCCGCCAAGGGCGAAACCTGTTGCAACGACATCTACCGGATACAAGGCATACCGACCAAGACAATCACGGACACCTTGCTCGTCTCCGACACGATACCAACGGACAGTACTGATGCGCTGATACCGGAGTCCGCCGATGCGAAGGCGTTGCTCGCACGGATGCAGAACGACTTCCCGCTGAAGCTGTACTTCCATAACGACGAACCCGAACCGCGTACCCGGCTCACACGCACAGACCAGAGCTATGGTACCACGTACGCAGCTTACAAGGATCTCTTTCCCGCGTACCGCAAGGAGAACTTGGATCCCAGCGCGATCGATGCCTTCTTCCGTGATGAAGCGGAGCTGGGTCGCACCAAACTCGACGCGCTCGTACAAGCGTTGATCCCTGCACTGAAAAGCGGAGCACGCATCACCCTCGATGTACGCGGCCATGCCAGTCCGTTAGCCAAGAACGATTACAACCGAGACCTGAGCTTGCGCCGCATCGAGAGCTTGCGCAATCATCTGCGCAGCGTGGAGAACGGTCGGTTGAGCAGCTACATGGATAGCACCGCCAGCAGTGGTGGTCTGCTGCGGTTGCGCGTATCGCCCTTCGGTGAAGACCGGTCTGCCACTGGTGTGAGCGATGACCTCAATGATCTGAAGCGTTCTGTTTACAGCCCGGAAGCGGCACGTGAACGCCGGATCGAAGTGGAACGCATCCATGTGGAACCGCATTCGATCAAACTATCGCGAACCAGTGCCACCTTCGACCTTGGCACCGTGCGCCAAGGCGTTCCACAGAACTTCCAGGTGCCTGTGGTGAATGATGGGGCCACCGTGCTGCACATCGTGCGCGGTCGATCCTCCTGCGATTGTATCATGGTGCAGGCTACACCACCGCCAATACCTCCGGGTGGAACCGGCACCATCGAACTCAACTACTCTGGGCGTACACGACCCGGACCGCTTGAACGTC
>DAOORM010000408.1:0-2458 GCA_035389265.1 Flavobacteriales bacterium
CCGCTGGAAGCGCCTGTTCACCGTGGTGAAGTAGGCACCTGCCGATCGTTGTCCGATGGAAGAAGAACAGGGCAACACGGCTGAGCGCACGGAGGTTTCGTCCATCCGGTCTTGGTCCTCACGGTTGCTGCAGAACGAGTGGTTGAAAGCCTTCGTCCTGGCCTTGGTGCTACTGCTCTTCCTGCATGCATTCGTGGTGCGCTGGGTGATCGTGGAAAGCACGAGCATGTTCGCCACCTTGAAGCCGGGTGATCTCGTGCTGGTGCAACGCTGGCCGCTCTGGACCGGGCTCGATCGTGGTGATGTGGTGGTGTTCCGCGATCCGCTGAAGGACGATGTATCCATGGTGCGCCGACCCTTGCTGGTGAAACGCATCGCTGGCATGCCCGGTGACCGCGTAGAGATACGGCGTGGAAAGTTGTTCGTGAACAACAAGGCGGAAGTGAACTCCGCCTACTCCACACAAGCCTATCTGGTGCGGCTTCGCAACGAACGCTTCGCGGATAGTCTGCTGCGGGAACTCGGTCTTCCGCTGCAACTGCACCGCGCTGGCCGCGCGTTCGTGGAGCTTCCCTTGAACGAGGAACTGGCTGAACGGGTCGAGCGACTCCCCTACGTGCTTAGCGCTGATGCGCTCGGGTTGGCACGCGGTGCACAGCGGCACATCTTCCCGTTCAGTCCACGCTACCCGTGGAATGGCGACGACTTCGGCCCGGTGACCGTACCTCGACAAGGCGATACGCTACACATCACCGTGGACAACCTGCCCTTGTACGACCGGCTGATCAGCCATTACGAGGGGCACGAGCTCGGCGTGGACCGGAACGTGCTCCGCATCGATGGACGACCACTGACCGATTACGTGGTGGAACAGGACTACTACTTCGTACTCGGCGACAGCAGGCACCACAGCGCCGATTCGCGCTATTGGGGCTTCGTACCCGCGGATCATGTTACTGGCCGCGCTGGCCTGCTGCTTTGGGGCAAAGGCGTGGATGGATCGCGCAGCGGCCGCGACTGGTCGCCGCTGTAGGGGGTAGATTTGCACCATGATTCGTTGGTTGTTAGGATCGTTGTTCGTGGTGGTGCTCGCCGGTTGCGATGGCAGCAGTCAGGAGGAGTTGTGCGCGGAATTCTTCGAACCGTATCCGGACATGATCTCGGACCGGACCAGGACGCACCTGAACGCCACGTATGTGGATGGAATGGTCCAGTACGCGGCGGGCAACTACGAAGCAGCGCGCGATAGCATCACCAAGTTCCTGAAGATCCAACGCGCCGATCGCACCGGTTACATCTACCTCGCCAGCGCTTACCTCGCGTTGGGCGATCCGGACAAAGCCGAACTCCAATTGGACCATCTCGGCCGGGCCAACCTGCTGCACTACGACGACCAGATCGAATGGTACCGTGTGGTGTGTTGGGTGTGCGGTGGCCAGCTGGAACGTGCCCGTGGTGCGGCACAGCGCATCGCCGATGGTAGCGCACATACCTACCGGAGCGAAGCGAAGAAGCTCTTGAAGCGTCTTCCCACCAAGGCTTCGTAATGATGGACCTGGTCGCACGCTTACAGCGACGGCTTTCAGGGCCACTCCCCGGCCACGACGCCTTCCTGGAACTGAGCGGCTACAAACGACCTGATCTGGAGCGCGCACGCCAGCTGGACCCGCCACCACGGGAGAGCGCGGTACTCGCTCTTCTCTATCCGAAGGACGATGATCTCCATTTATTGTTGATGGTCCGGCCCACGTACGATGGCGTTCACAGCGGGCAGGTCTCCTTCCCGGGCGGCAAACGCGAGCCGGGGGATGCCGACCTGACGCAGACTGCGTTGCGCGAGTTCGCTGAGGAGACGGGTGCTGCTGCCGACCAAGTGGACGTGCTGGGGGAGTTGAGCAGCGTGTACATCCCACCCAGCCGCATGCTGGTGATACCCTATGTGGGATTCGCGGAGCGCATCGGCCCATGGCAGCCCGATCCCAAGGAAGTGGCCCGGCTTCTGGAAGTGCCGTTGGAAGAAGTGATGCGCGAAGACATCCTCAAGCGCCGCGAGCAATTCATCCAGATCATGGGGCGCAGCGTGGAGATCCCCTACTTCGACCTCGCGGGCGAAGTGGTTTGGGGCGCCACCGCGATGATGATCGCCGAACTACGCGAACTGCTCCTCCACGACACCGAGTTTCGCTGACAAGGCCGCGTTGGGTTTGGTGCCCTGCTTGTTGCCACTGTGCGCGGCTTTCAAGCGGCGCACGAAGTACATGTCGATGCGGCCCTTGTTCTTGGCCTCGATCTGGCCGCGGTGCTCGCACTCGAAATAGTCCTTCACCAGTTCGTAGGTGGCCCCACTGATGTTCACCTCGCCGGGTTCACCGCTGCTCTCCATGCGGCTGGCGGTGTTCACGGCATCGCCCCAGATGTCGTAAGCGAACTTGCGCTTCCCCACCACACCCGCCACCAC
>DAOORM010000409.1:0-2454 GCA_035389265.1 Flavobacteriales bacterium
CACCAAGCTCGTGAGGCCCACGATGAAGAGCGAATAAGCCGTGGCCAATACGGGTTCCACCATGAACAAGTACACCAGGATGGGCACCGTGAGGATGCTACCGCCTCCGCCGATGAGGCCGAGGGACAATCCCATGAGGATGGCACCGATGTAACCGAGGATCTCCATGCTCACAGGTGCTCGCAGCAGTTCTCGAGGTCCTTGATGATCTTCAAGAAGCCCGGTTGCTGCAGGTAGTAGAAGCTGTACTTGCCTTCCTTCTCAACGCCAAGCAGCCCCTTGTCACGCATCAGCGTAAGGTGCTGGCTCAAGATGGCCTGTTCGATGCCGAGGACCCCCATCAGATCGCTCACGCACATGCGCCGCTTCCCCCCGAGCAGGTCCAGAATGGCCAAGCGTTGCGGATGGGCGGCCACTTTGAGCAGCTCGCTGGCTTTCACCAGTTTCTCTGTGCCGATGCGTTCGTCGAGTGTCGTAATGGACATGGTCCCGTTCGTTGACGGGGCAAATGTATAGCCATGTCGCTATGTGACTATGTGAGGAAACTCACGGAACCATGACACCGGTCATGCCATCGGCTGAATTTCCTCAGGAACGAAGCCTCAATGGCAAACCGTCACGGCTGTGGGGTCCGTCATCGGACCCGGGCTTACCAAGGGAATACCCAGCTCAAGACCACGGAGGATCATCAATACCACCAGACCGACCATGATCACCGGTGAAAGGCGGCGGAGATGATGCCTTAGCGCTCCGATCACCGAACCGGCACTCACGCGCAGGGCAATGAGCGCAGGAATTGTCCCCAGCGCGAAGAAAACCATGAACAACGAGGCGTCCAGCACCGACCCTTGAGCGGCTGCGCCTAACAGGGCCGCATAGACCAACCCGCACGGGAACAGGCCATTCAGGACGCCACTGAAGAAAAGAGCCTCCGGTGCGGTCCGCTTGAGGTTACGCGCCATGGTGCTGCGTAGCCTACCGATGCCGACAGCGATCCTACTGGTGGGCAACCAACGCTCTAGTGATCCAGGGACCACCACCGTGAGCACAAGCAGGATGCCTGCCCCGATCGTCGCGGCCTGTTGCAGACCGGCTAACCGCATACCTGCACCGAAAACACCAAGGGCTGCCCCCAAACCAGCGTACGATGTCATCCTGCCCGCGTTCAGGATCAGCGAGCTCGAGAGCCGAGAACCGAACGTATCCCGCGGTGATGGTACGGCCAGCGCGATGGGGCCGCACATGCCGATGCAATGCGCACTGCCCGCTGCACCAAGCACGAAGGCCGTGGCGAGCATCGGATTCATGGCACGTAGACCTTCTCGCTCGTGAAATAGTCGACGCCGTTCACGGACCAATGGATCGCCGCATTGTATCGACCCGGAAGCAGATCCAGTTCATCGAACCGCACGGTCGTACTATCCGATCCGAACGGCAGCGACCGGTCACCCACCGGAGCATTCGGTCGTTGCAGATCGACCCTTCCGGAGATGCGCTTTCCAGCGACCTCCTGTGGGAAATGAAGAACCACGGAGCCTTGTTGCACCTCGATCCGAACCGCTTCAGTGAAGGCATCCGCTCGGGCGGTACCTTCCATGCGCTCCTGGTACTTCAACTCTTCGCCATAGTAATCCTCAGTAACGAGCGGTTCCGGGTGCTGTGTGGCCTTCACCATGAACCAAGCCATCATGCTCGCGAATGCGAACAGCGCCAATGCGATCCCTTTTCCCCAGTTCATCTTCTGTATGGTTGTTCAGTGAATGGTCATCGGTCCAACGAAGGAGGTCTTCACCTTCTCCACGAGTTTGTCGCCGCTGTAGATCCCGATCACCACCTTGGTCTTGATGCCATCGAGTTCCGTTCTCGGCAGGATCACGAAGAGTTCGGTCTGCACCAACTCGCCGGCTTTCGGTGCCAGGGGTTTCCCGATCAATTGGATCTCGCCTTGGCTGTCCAATAGCTCCAAGCGCAACGGCATGTCCTCGTGCGTCTTGTTCACGGTCTTGATCGCGTAAAGGTTGCTGATGCGTCCATCTGGCCGTTCCTGGAACATCACACCTGGCGTGCGAAGAATGGTGCTGTCCGTATCGGTGCGCAGCAGGATCAAGGTGGCGAGCACGCCCACGATGGCCGTCAACACCACGGTGTAAGCCTTCATGCGCACGTTGAAGGTGAAGGGCTTCTTGTCGGCGATCTCCGACTCACTGGCATACCGCACCAGGCCTCTTGGCAGGCCCACGCTGTCCATCATACTATCGCAGGCATCGATGCAGGCGGTGCAGTTCACACATTCCAACTGTGTACCATTGCGGATATCGATACCCGTGGGACACACATGCACGCAGGCCTTGCAATCGATGCAATCGCCCTTACCTGCATCGCTCCGCACTTCCCCTTTGCGGAAAAGGCCGCGCGCCTCGCCGCGAAGGTGGTCGTACGCGATCACGATGCTCT
>DAOORM010000410.1:0-2452 GCA_035389265.1 Flavobacteriales bacterium
CCATTGACCGCCTGGGCGCTTACGGTCCTATCACGGTTCCACAGGGAATGGACCTAGCTTGTGCGAAATAAGACTAACACATGACGACCAAACGATCGATGTTACGCAAGGGCGCTGCCGGGAGGGGGAAGACCGTAGCGAAGTCAAGTAACACACGTGCCAAGCGCAAAGCGATAACGGCCACCAAAATGGCCCGAGCAACGGCCTTGGATGCGGCAACGAAGAAGGCCAATAGGCCCGTAGTGCAACCGAAAAAAGCCCCGAAGAAGGCACCTGAAAAAGCTGCGAAGTAGTAAGTCGGCTCACGAAGTGCATTGGCTGAGGTGGTCCGATAACAAGTGTCGGACCATCGGCAGGAATTACTTCTCGATGGTGGTCTTCAGTGCTGAAAGGCCCGCCTCGAAGTCTTTGCCGATCATCTTGTCCATAGGAATGAACAGGCTCCTGAGCTTACCAATGAACAGGTTCGGTCCATCCATGGTCCAACGAACGGTGGTGGCACCGCCTTGTGGTGTGAAATGAAATTGCGTGATGCAATCGTTCTTGAAGGGCCGTACGAAACGCAGGTCGATCTTCACGCCGCTCGTGCTCGCCTCCAGCACTTTCATGGTGCCTTCACCGGCCTTGCCATTCCCGCTCCAAGCGTATTTGGCGCCTACGCCTTGTGCAGCGCCCAGGTAGTCGCGCTTCATGTTCGGATCCAGTTTCTCCCAAGGGCTCCAAGGCTTCCAATTGTGGAAGTCAGCGATGTGAGGAAGGATCTTCTCCGGCGAAGCATTGATCACCGTACTGCGTTCGTAGTGCGCGGTGTTCGGCTTCAACGAAGCGGCAATGAGCATGCCGACAACTAGGACGGCAAGACCGATGAGGATGTAGAGCAACATGATGTTGGGGTTCAATTGGTGGCTTGGAGATGTTTGTGGTGGAGCGCGTACGCCCAGACGAGCACCGCGATGAAGACGAATATCGGCGCCCAGCTCGCTATGGGATCACCTACGGCGGCAAAGGACACGATGGCCGCCACCAGATCAATGAAGAAGCCGAAGTAGGCCCACTCCTTCACCCGGGCCGGTACCATGGGCAGCAGGATGGCGACGGCCCCCGCCACCTTGGCGTAAGACACCAGTTGGATGAAGTACAGCGGATAGCCCAGGTGGTCATAGAGCATGGCCACGGCCTCTGGCATCAAGGTGATGCCGCCGATGGAGGAGAAGATCATGAAGCCGCTGAAGAGCGCGGTGACGATCCAGTAGGTGATGTTGAGTTTCTTCATGGTCGGGGCGGGATATTTCCCGCCCGTACGGGGTTTAGAATGAGTTCGAGCTTGTCCATGTTCTCTTCGTTGGCCTTGGCGATGAAGCTCTTTATCGGTGCCAGTTCTTCCGCCGTGTCGAAGCGCATGATCCAATCCACACGCGTTCCTTCCTCGACTCCAGTGAACCTCACCATCGCTTTGTAGAAGTGCATCTCCTTCAGGTGGTCGAATTCCAGATAGCCCGGTGGTTCGATGCGCTTGAAGACACAGAGGTTGTTGAAGTCTATCCCGTTCGGGCTGTGCATGGTGAAGTCCCAAAGACCGTCCGTCTGCAACTCAAAGCGGTGGAAGGTGTTTGTGAAGCCCTGCGGGCCCCACCAGCGAGCAAGTATCACGGGATCCGTCCAAGCGGCAAACACCCGTTCGCGTTTGGCCGGAATGTTGCGCGTGGTATACATTTCATGGTCGGTTGTGTTCGAAGTGGTCATTTCTAATTCGCGGCTTTTTTGGTCACGGCTCTTTTCGGTGCGGACTTCTTGGTTGCCGACTTCTTCACCTTCACCGGCCACCGCAGATCGATCTCCGCGCACTTCATCTTCACGATGTCCTTCACGAGCGCTGCGGGCAAGAGCTTCTCCGGCGTGAACTGGATGGTGCCCTTGCTCACGGTGAAGTCCTTCAGCCTGTCTTTGAAACCGACTGGTACTGAGCCGTACAGCGCAACGTGGTTCTTCGCAGCACCGAGGTACAGCATTGGATGGCCGTTGTGCTTGAAGCCCGGCAGTCCGTAGCCGAAGTGCTCTTCCGCTCCGGGTGCGGCAGCGAGGATCTGCTTCCGAAGAGTTGCCAAAGCCTTGCGCTTATCTGCTGGAAGTTGGTTCAAGTACTCGTCGGTATTCGTTGGCTTCTTTGGTTGGTCACGCATCTTGATGGTGGTATTCGTGAACTGAAGTCCGACGGCTTTCAACGCCTTGCGGAGCATGGGCAACGTTGCTGGACCAAAGCCGTGCATTGCGAGCAAGTCCTTCTCGCTGTTAGCGGCCAATTCGCCGAGCGTGCTGATACCCGCGCGCTCCAAGGCTCGTCTGGCCGGTGCGACGAGTTTCGCCATCCAGCCATCGGTCGGCGCCAGTGCTGCCTCGCATTGCGGACAGGTCGGGCAGTCGCTCGTCTTCTCGAAGCGATGACCATTCGGGC
>DAOORM010000411.1:0-2439 GCA_035389265.1 Flavobacteriales bacterium
AGGTATAGCGGTTCATTTGTCGCGCTGTTCGGTTTGCTGCTGGATGAGGCTGTCCAGAATGCGTTGGTAGTGCTTGGCCAGCCGCCGAGCCTCCTCGGCGTCGGAACATACCTCGGTCACGAAGCCATCCGGCGCTTCACCGGTTTCGAGGTAGGTGGCGGTCAGGTTCCATGCGGTGGCACGGGCTTCCAGACCATCGATCACTTGGCCGAGGTCGAAGCCGTTAAGGCGGATGACGTATTCCTTGTCATGGTTCATTCGGCCAGGTTAGAAAACATCCGGCAGAAAAGCCAGGTTCACTCCAACACGCGGCAGCCAGCGGCGATCAGGTGGTCATAGGTCTCGTCCAATTCGCGGATGGAGTTCGGCAAACAGATCAGGACACCTTCACGGCCACGAGTGAGTAGCACGCGGTATGCGTTCAACCGAAGGCGGAGCGGGTCTTCCACGTCGCCTCGCTTCTGGTAGCGCATGGCCAAGGCATCGTCCCAGCGGCCGTCTTTACGGATCAGGTCGGTTCCCCAGACCAAGAGGCTATGGTCCAACTCCAATCCTTGTGCGGAGAATTCACTGATGGCATCGTTCAATCTTCGGCAGGAGCTAGGGGAACTTTCTGGATCGGCGTACCAAGGCCCGGCACGGAAGGTCAGTGTTTTCACCTTGTGAAGATCCAGTTCGTCGAGGCCTTTGTCCCGCCCGCCAGTGAGCAAACCATACCGCGCTTCCGGTTGGTCGCGGTACTTATCCCACAGGAAGGCCTTGGCTTGATGCAGGTTGCGTGTGATTCGGATCTGATAGCCTTGCGCCCACAGGTGGTCGACCAGGGTGCGCAGTTGATCCACTGAGTGCGTTCCATCCATCAGGCTGCTGGCCCATTCGCTCAGGCCGTGTGCGAAGTGGAAACGAACGGAGCGGGACAAGTGCAACGATCCAATGGCTTTATAGGGAATACCTCGCTCCTCGAAAATGGGTGCGAAGTGCGCCGGTCCGCTTACATCCCATACATCGCCACCTTGTTGCACCGCATCGGCCCATAGGGCCATCCCTCCTTCCTCACCGGTGTAGATCTGTTGGCCTTCACCGATCAGCCCGATAACCACTGACCATGCGGGGATGCGCGCCGCGAACTGGACGAAGGCAGCTGGTTCGGAGACTGCTTTAGAGTCTTTGTGTTTCTGCTGCACCCGATGTGCGTCCCACGCACGCTGCGCTTCGTCGAAGATCAGGACATGGTGCGGTGGTGCGATCGATTTTTTGTTCGAATAGCGTTTTACGAAGTCCTTGACGTTCTGCACGAACACTTTCCCCTCGCCACCTGCACGGCGCATCTCATATTGGAGCACATCGACCAAAGGCTTGTTTCCCGACAGGAAAACGGCGGGTGCGCTCGGTTTTTCGCCGTTCGCCATCGTCTCGGCCAGATCATCGAGAAAGTGTTCATGAGCGATCTGCAGGCCCACATAGGTCTTGCCTGCACCGGGCACGCCGCTCACCAGCACCAACTTCCTCCGTTGCTGGTGATGGGTATCATGGATCTCCGCCACAACAGCCTTCAATGCGTCACCGGTCACTTCATCGATACGCTTGATGCGCGGCAGTGCTTGGTCGCTGAAGTAGGCGCGGACAGCTTGAACAAGCGACGGAGGTGGTTGGTGATTGTATTGGTCAAGGAAGCGCTCTAACGCGATAGGTGCCTTGCCGGGCGTATCGAAGCGTAGCACCTCGGTGTGCAAATGATCCACGTTCGTCAGTGTGAGCCACTCATCGCGGCGTTCCGTGCCAGGCATGCCGTAATTCACGACAAGTGCATGCACAGGTACTCCCTCTTCTCCGCATAACACATGGTTGGTGTAGATCCTGCGTGCATAATCAGCCACCTGTTCCAGATACGCTTGGCCTGTGCTGCCATCGCCCTTTAGCTCCACTACCAACACCGCACCCGAGATCAATAGGATCACATCAGCCCGCTTCTGTGAATGCGGCAGGCCATACTCGAAGATGGCGGAATAGTCACGTGCCAAGGGTTGTACATCCAGCACTTTTCCAGCTTCTATTTGGACCAACGGCAATGAACTATTCCATGCCTTGATCTGCTCCGGCGTAGATTCCTTGACGAAGGCGACAAGAGCATTGACCATCTCGGTCGTAGAGGTGCCACGTAGGACGGGGAAGGTGCCAGCCCAGCCGGCATCCATGTGATCTTGATACGGGCTGTTCGTAGAGTCCATAGAGGATGTATCCCGCAATGTAGCCCGCACTGCCTGATCACCTTCGCTACCAACTTCCGCCTAGTCTGTGCCTTTTCCCTCCGGGACCACTTCGCTAGCGCTACTGCTCTGGACCTTCCCCCGGAAGCCGCAGGCCCCAAGTACCTCCCGCCAGCGATGCCAAAGCACCCGCACGGCAAAGGGTTACCCCCCGCCCGGGTCCATGTTGCCA
>DAOORM010000412.1:0-2438 GCA_035389265.1 Flavobacteriales bacterium
CCCTGATGAGCTGGCGCTACGTATAGGGTGATGGTGTGTATCGCCGTGGATGGCTCCAATTCACGTAGGATCGGGAGTCCGGCGATGGAGCCGGCACGTTTCCCGAGGAGCACCACCGGATGGCCCGCACCCACCAACCGAAGGGTGGCCATGTGGCTGTAG
Source organism: Flavobacteriales bacterium (assembly GCA_035389265.1). Taxonomy (GTDB): domain Bacteria; phylum Bacteroidota; class Bacteroidia; order Flavobacteriales_F; family PHOS-HE28; genus PHOS-HE28. Next base: position 163 of record DAOORM010000412.1, read on the forward strand.
CGCGAAGGCTCCGGGCTGGCCCCGACCACCAAGGTCGACTTCTGATCCATCCTGCGAAGATCGCTCCTAACACCCCCTGTTGATGGCGGTGTTGGACTTCATCTTCCGGAAAGATCGCCGAAACATGGCCACAGGAACTTCGCACCATGGATCAGAAACCGGCGAAGCGACCACGCAAACGCAAGATCGATATCCTAGTGCTTTCCGACCTGCACCTGGGCACCTTCGGATGCCGGGCTCAGGAACTGAACGATTACCTCCGCTCGGTGAAGCCGCGCATGGTGATCCTCAACGGGGACATCATCGACATCTGGCAGTTCAAGAAGTCCTACTTCCCGCCGGGGCATATGAAGGTGATCAAACGGCTGTTGAAGATGGCCGCCAAGGTGCCCGTCTACTACATCACCGGCAACCACGACGAAGCTTTGCGCAAGTACAGCCCTGCCCAGTTGGGGAAGCTGCGCTTGGTGGACAAACTCTACCTCACCATCGATGGCGAGCGGTATTGGTTCTTCCACGGCGATGTGTTCGATGCCAGCATGAAGCATGCGAAATGGCTGGCCAAGCTCGGTGGCCATGGCTATGACCTGCTCATACGCATAAACCACGTGGTGAACTGGATATTGCTCGGGTTGGGGCAGCCGCGTATGAGCCTGAGCAAACGCGTGAAACAACGGGTGAAGAAGGCGGTGGCCTACATCAACGACTTCGAGGAGATCGCCGCGACGATGGCCGTACACGAAGGATTCGGGCATGTGGTATGCGGCCATATCCATCAACCTCAGATGCGCACCATCGAGTTGCCGAAAGGCCGCGTGAACTACATGAACTCAGGGGACTGGATCGAACACCTGAGCGCGTTGGAATATGCGCAGGGCACGTGGCGCTTGTATCAGCATGAGGCAGCCACACTGGAAGAACAGGTGGCTCGACTCCAGCGCGTGCCGGAGCCGGTGATGGCCTGATCCTGTAACGTTGACGCTCACAGGGCCTCCATGCCCTTGCGCAGGTCATCGACCGTACGCTCGGGTAGCTTCGTCAGGTCCAGTACCATCAGGCCGTCCAAGGCATCGTTGAACCTCGGGTCGCGGTTGAAACCGATGATGCAGGCGTTGAGCAGGAGGTACTTCTTCAAGAGCACGGGCATGGACGTTTCGTTCGGGTCCACCTCCGCGATCAACCGGTCCATCCGTTTGAGGTCGGCCATGGACGCTTGCACCAATGCTTCACGATCCACCTTGTCCGGTTTGATCTTGAACCGGTTGCGCGGACGCACAGAAGCAGCCATCTCCTTGTCGTAGTGGTGCTGTTGCACGAACTCCATGATCAAGGTGCGTGAGATGCGGCTGTAGGTGCCACTGATGCTCACCGGACCGATGAGGTATTGGTGGTCCGGATTGGCGGTGATGTGCAACAAGAGCCCTCGCCACAACATGTACAAGGGCAGCCGCTGGCGCTGGTACTCCACCGCGATGAACGATCGACCGAGCTCGAAACTCCGGCGTAGGACCCGGTCCATCGGTCGGTCCATCCGGAACAACGTGTAGGTGTAGAAGCCACGCTTGCCATAGCGTGACATGATGCGCTTGCCGTCGCCGATCCGGTACGCGCCGGCCAGGCGCTTCCGCTCCCGATCCCACAGGAACAGATGGTCGTAGTACAGGTCGAACTCGTCGAGGTCGATGCTCTTGTTGGTGCCTTCGCCCACCACGCGGAAGGTAGCCTCGCGCAAGCGGCCTATCTCGCGCAGGATGTTCGGTATCCTGCCTGTTGGTGCCAGGTAGAGATCGAACTCGGCCTGGCTGTTCAAGCGCAGGTCGGTGAGCCCCGCGATCTCGCGCTCCAGACGGTCGATGGGGATCGGCTCCACGATGTCCTTCGGCCGCTGAGGAAAGCGCAGCGGATTGAACAGTTCCCGCTTCACCTGCACGCCACTACCAAGCGCGTAGGTCTTCGCACGCAGGTAACGCGCGAGTTGCTCGGTGGATGTGAAGGCGGCGATATCCTTCGCGGCGATGGGTTTGCCGATGCGCATCCGCACCGAACGACCGCGCATGCGCAACATCTCCTTGGGCAGGGCCAGCGTGCGCAGGTTCGGGTGGATCATACCGAGCATGTGGAACAACACGCTGTTGGCTCCATCGAACCAGATCGGCACCACGGGTGCGCCCACGTGCTGCGCCATCTTGATCACAGGGGTCTTCCACCGCGGATCGGCCACCCCCTTGATCTCGGTGCGCCAGCTGCTCACTTCGCCAGCCGGGAAGATGGCCAGG
>DAOORM010000413.1:0-2437 GCA_035389265.1 Flavobacteriales bacterium
CGGGGCATCCACGAGCCAGGGGTTCTCGCGGCTGAGGCTGCGGAAGCTGTTCCGACGGCGCTCCCCTTCGATGCCCACATAGGGCACCAGGATGTCATCGAACAAGCTGTAGCTGGCGTAGGCACGGGGGAAGAAATGGAACGATGTGGTGCCTTGCGCATCGACGTAGATGCCTGCACCGATACGCACGATGTACTTGTCTCCCTCGCGAGTGATCGAAGGCGTCAAGCCGAGAAGTGTACCGTTCGTGCGCTGATCGCCCAACGTTACGCTCCGCACCTCGCCGAACAACCCATTCCGCAGTTCGCCACGGTAGGCGTTGTTGTCGATCAGTATACCCAAGCCCAGGCGATCCCCTTGTTCCGCTTTGCTGAGATCGGCGGTGAGGCGCATGTTGGTCTCGCGGCTTCCGCTCAGGTTGCTGTAGGCATGCACCTCCAAGCCCACATCATGCGCAATGAGGGTGCTGTCCTTGTACAGGCTGCGGATGCGTGCAGCGAATCCGATGTCGTTGTAGAACTGTTTCAGATCATCTTCACCGCGAACGGTATTGGCGATCAGGTTCTCCACGCTATCGGTGGAAGCGTAGCCAAAATAGCTCACGCGTCGACGGTCGTACATCAACCGACCTCCCACCTCATGGTTGCGCAGGAAGTGGTTGTAATAGGCATCCACGTTGTTGAAGCTGTAGCGGCTCGGCCCCACATCGTTGATGCCGCCGGCGCTGCTCATGTGCTTCAGGTGCAAACCCCATGCGTTGTCGCGGGAGCGGGCCTGGTCGTAATACAACTCACCGAGCGGTGTGGTGTACAGACCGAAGCCGGCCTTCACCAAACCCTTGTACAACTTCTGCTGCGGCTGTACCACGTTCAACTTGGCCGCGGCGAGGCTGTCCACCTTCGCGGGGATGGTGGCCTTCACGGGTAGCACGTCGAAGCTCACGGGCCGATCGGGCATGATGGTGTCGATGGGCTCCGGGCGCAGGTCCTTCTTCTGTGCATCGGCGATCGTGGGATTGAAGATCCCCTGGATCACGTACTCACCGCCCTGCCCCTGCCCGAAAGCCACGCCAGCCAAGCTCAGCAGCGTGGCTAGGATGATGGGACGTTGTTTCAACGCGCTCATTCTTCGTAGGTGTTGTCGGTGCCGGGCATGGGGACCACGAGGTCTTCCTGCGGCGTGGGTGTGGTCTGTTGCACTTCGCTGGCGTTGATCGCCTGCAAGCGCTGGCGCGCCTGGGCCACCAGCTCCGGATCCTCGCTGTTGTCGATCACCCCTTGCAGGGCCGCCTTGGCTTGGAATCGGTCATCAAGCTTCACGTACGCATCGGCGAGTAGGATGAAGGCTTTCGCCTTCCAGAAGTCGTAGGCGGGGAATTTCTTCACCAGGTCGAAGACCTCCTTCTCGGTGTCGGTGTAGCGGTGTTGCAGGTAGCGCACATAGGCCATGGAATACTTGGCCTCCGCACCCAGGGAATTGGTGCTAGCACTGGTGATGGCCTTGTACTTGGCGAAGGCGGCATCGAGGTCGTTGCGATCCAGCATGTCCTTGGCCACGGCCATGTTGGCTTCGGATTTGAGGTCGGCGGTAGCATCGGGATTGGCGCTAACCTTGGCGGCGGCTTTGGCCGCATCCGCGGAACGGCCCAGTTCCTTCAAACTGCGCATCTGCCCCACCTGTGCGGCCAAGCGGTTCTGGGGGAAGGTGGCCATCGGCTCCAATCGGGTGAAGTGCTCCAACGCTCCCTCCCACCGCTTATCGCGGAAGAGGATATCACTGGCGCCGAAAAGCGCGCTCTCCATGAACTGGTCGGCATTTGCGGCGATGGTGGCCTCCAGATCGGGGAGCGCCTGATCGAATTTCCCGTCGCGGTACAGGCAATCGCCCCGGTAGTATTGTGCGTTCACCGCGAAGGCTCCGCGTGGGTACTTGCTCAGGTAATCACCGAAAGCACCAACGGCCTGGGCGCATTTGCCATCGAGGTACAGCACTTCCGCACTGCGGTAGTACTTCTCGTCCAGGTCGAGCGTGCTCGGATCCACGAAGCTCAACGAGCGCACGTAGGTCTCGTACTCCGCCACTCGACCTTGCTCCACGTGGATGTTCTCCAAGGCGGCCAAAGCTTCGCGCGAGCCTTCCACCGTGGGGTACTTGCTCACGATGGCCTTGAGTTGCTCAATGGCCTGCGGGATGTTGCCTTTGCGCTTCTGGATCTCCGCGGCCTGCAACATGCTCTGCCGGGCGTGCGGACTGTTCGCGTGCTGCTTGATCACCTGCTCATAGTAGCCCAGTGCGGCGTCATCGTTGTCCAGGGCCACATAGGTCTCACCCAGCTGGAATTTGGCGTCTGCCGCATGGCGCGAGTCGGGCTGCGCGCTCAGCAAGTTCTTCAAGGTGGCGATCTTCTCGTTGAATTGACGGTCGAGGCCCTGGCACA
>DAOORM010000414.1:0-2434 GCA_035389265.1 Flavobacteriales bacterium
GAGGGCACTTTCTTTCGCACACAACGATCCACGGTGATCCGCGTTTCAAGCGAAAGCCATGACCACGATGGAACTGACCACCTCCACCCCACGCCCCTTACACTGGAGCCTTCTATTCACGACGGCATTGCTCGTCACGCTCCTCCTCTACTTCATCGATGAAGGGCGGTACTCCCTCGAGGGCCTGCTGACGGTGGGCAACGTCATCGCCATGGGGATCTATTTGCTGGGCATGCTGCTGGGGCTCGCGCTCATAGCACAGATCTTCGCCAAGCGGCACCCGAGCCCGGCACGCACGCTGTTGGTGCTTTCACTAGGCACCGTCGTGGGCTTCGTGTTCGGTCTGCTGCTGATGATGGGCGTTGGTGCCTTGCAGCTCTTGGGCTGAGCGCAGCACCCGCCGTGCTCACTCCTTGATGAACTTCACCGTGGGTGCGTTAAGATCCACGGAGCGCACTTGGTAGAGCCCTGGCGGAAGTGCGGCGATGTGCAGCACGGTACCGGTGGTGTGGGCCTCTTGGAACACCTGCACCGATCGGCCTTGTGCATCAAGTACGAGAATGCGCCCGGGCGTATCCATGCCCACGTGTACCACGGAACCGGCCGGGTTGGGCCACAGGTGCAGGTCGTGGCGGTCCGGTGTGGTCACATGGCGGACCGGCGAATGATCACCAGTGCCATCGTGGTCCACTTGCTCCAAGCGGTAATAGGTCGATCCCGGCAAGGGTTTCAGGTCGTTCGCCGCGTAGGTGATCGTAGTCTGGCTGTTGCCTGCACCGCGCACAAAGGCCAGCTCTTCCCACTGGACCAAGTCGCTGCTACGCTGAACCCGGAAGCCAGCATTGTCGCGCTCGGTGGCCGTTGACCACTCCAACCGAACCTTCCCATTCAGCGGCCAGGCCTGGAAGCTCAATAACTCCACTGGCAGCGGGCTGGCCACCACGATGTTGAAATTGTCCATGATCATGCCGTGCGAACCAGTGAAGTTGGGAGTGACGGTCAACGTGTGGGACGTGGAGGTCGGCGCGAAAGTGAAGCGCTCGCGGGCCATGCTCCATGCTCCGGTGCGTGTGATCACCTCGCTGAGCACGCCATCGATGCTGACGGTGACGGCCACGGACGCTGGTGTGGGACCCGTTTGGCGGCGGGTGGCCTCGAACTCCAAGGCATACAGGGCACCCACGGTGAACCCGGAGATGGTCTGGCAGAGGATGCGATCGTCGGTGGTGATGGAAGGGTCGTTGTGCCCATCGACCTCGGCCACCATGCTGGTGTTGGGGCCGCCGTACACATTGGCCGCGTTGAGCTCGATCGGGCAAGAGGCCCAGCCGGTGCTGCCGCTTTCGAAACCGGGATTGGTGATCGATTGGGCCTGCGCGCCGGTGGCGGATGAAGAAGCGATGACGACGAAGGCCGCACTCACGGCATTTACAGCGAAGCGCTTGGGGAGAGCGTATGGCATGGGCACGGATCGGGAGAGTGCTTTCTACGTCCGTCAGGGGCCAAGGTTCGCGCTTCTGGCATGGTCTTCGCGCGGTGCAGCCGATCTTTATCCCATGAACATCCGCCTCGCACTCCCTCTTGCTGCTTTCCTAGCCACCCCTGCCCTCTTCGCCCAAGGTGGCACCACCACGCCGGAACCGGTGCACATCGAGGAACGCATGGGGGGCGAGGAGACCATCACCGTGGAACCCATGCGGGTGGATGAACCTGTGCATGATGCGAATGAGGTGATGACCATCGTGGAGGTGATGCCTGAATACCCGGGCGGAGCAGCGGCCATGAACGCCTTCATCGGCAAGAACCTGAAGTATCCGAAGCAGGCGAAGGAGGAGGGGATCCAGGGTGTTGTTTACATCACCTTCGTGGTGGAGACGGACGGCAGCTTGAGCAACGCCAGCGTGCTGCGCGGCATCGGCGGTGGGTGCAACGAAGAGGCCTTGCGCGTGCTACGGAGCATGCCCAAGTGGATCCCGGGCAAGCAGCGGGGCGAAGTCGTGCGGGTGAAGTACAACCTGCCCATCCGCTACAAGCTCTGAACGCGCTCCTGCGGCCATGTATCGTTCCATTTCCATGGCCGTTCTCCTGTGTTGGCTGGGTGCGGCCTTTGCTCAAGCCCCCGACATCGATGCCTGGATGGCCCGCCATTTCAGCGGCAAGCCCGGCGTGAAGCAGGACACGAAGGCCGACGACGCCCTCTATGCTGCGCTGGGCTTGGACAGCCTACGCAAGAACCGGTTCATCGGCGAAGTGCAGGGCACCGCACGGTTGCCGAACGGGTCGAAGCCGGTGCAGTTCATCCTGTGGACCGACACGCTGGAAGCCGTGCTCCGCTTCACAAGTCCGGGTGACACCACCACCTATGTGGCCGATCTGCGGAACAACACCATCGCCATCCACAGCACCAGCACGGAGAAAGGCGGAGTGAATTCAT
>DAOORM010000415.1:0-2433 GCA_035389265.1 Flavobacteriales bacterium
TTCACCTCGGGGTGCTGCGCGCAATTCTTCACCATGTTCAGCGCGATGGGCTTAACGGCCGGGCCGCAGTAACCACCGTTGGTGCTCTTGCCATCCACGATCGGGTACGGAACGAACTGGTCGATGTCCACGCCCACGATGCTCTGGATGGTGTTGATCAAGGAGATCGCATCGCTTCCGCCCGCCCGTGCCGCACGTGCCGGACGGGTGATGTCCGAAATGTTCGGCGTGAGCTTGGTGATCACCGGGACTTTCGCCACCTCCTTCACCCACTCCACGATCATCTGCAAAACCTTCGGCTCCTGCCCTACTGCGCTGCCCATGCCGCGCTCGCACATGCCATGCGGACAACCGAAGTTCAGTTCGATACCATCAGCACCGGCGTTCTCCACATCGCGGACGATCTGGTGCCATTCCTCCTTCGTCTCCACCATCAGCGAGGCGATCACCGCATGGTCAGGGAAACGCTTCTTCACCTCGCTGATCTCGCGCAGGTTGTCCTTTAACGGCCGGTCGGTGATCAGCTCGATGTTGTTGAAACCCACCATGCGCTTGTCGCGGTAGTTCACAGCACCGTAGCGGCTGCTCACGTTCACCACCGGCACGCCGAGGGTCTTCCACACGGCACCGCCCCAGCCCGCGTCGAAGGCTTTCATGATCTGGTAACCGCTGTTGGTAGGTGGCGCGGAGGCCAGCCAGAATGGGTTGGGGCTCTTGATTCCGGCGAGGTTTGTTCTCAGGTCTGCCATTGTCGATCAGAAGATTAGAGGATCAGAAGATCAGATAATCAATTCTTCTGACCGGTCAAGTATGTGTGTATCCCATGCGCCGCCCTCTTCGCCTCGGCAGCCGCATTCACCACTTCCACCCCACCATTCATCGCATCGCCGGCGGTGAAGTACTTGGCGTTGGTCGTTTGGAAGTGTTCGTTCACCACGATACGCCCTTTCTGATCCAACGTGAGGCCTGAGACCTGCTTCAACAGTTCCACTTGTTTTCCTTGACCGGTCCCCAGCAACACCATGTCGCACGGTTCAACGAACTCGCTGCCCGGGATTGCTTCCAGCTTCCCATTGTCGGAACTGTTCCGGATGAACTTCACACCGGTCACTGAGCCATTACCCAAAACTTCCAATGGTGTAACATTGAACAAAGCCTTCGCACCGCTCTTCTTCGCCAGATCGAACTCGAAGCTGTACGCACCCATCTCTTCCGGACCACGACGATAGGCTATCGTCACGCTCTCCGCGCCCATCCGGCAGCTTTCGCTCGCGGCATCCATCGCTGTGTTTCCGCCCCCGAGCACGATCACTTTGCTACCGACCGGCGTTGATTGATGTTTGTTGCGAAGTTCCTCCACGAATTCCAGCGCACCCATCACGCCCTTCTTGTCTTCACCGGGAATGCCAAGTGCTGAGGTCGCACCCAAGCCAATGCCGATGAACACTGCGTCATGGTCCTTCTCCAGCTTCTCAAAGTCAGCACGACCGGTCACGGGCTTGTTGTAGTGGACGTTGAAACCGAACTGTTCTTGCAGGTAGGCGATCTCATCAACGGCCTCTTCGTTCGTCAGTTTGTAAGGTGCCACGCCGTAAACGCACAAGCCACTCGGCTTCTCACGCGCCTCGTAGATGTCCACTGCATGACCGAGCATTCGCAACTCGCACGCGCACGAAACACCCGCTGGCCCCGCACCGATCACCGCCACCTTCTTGCCTGTCGGCTTCCCGGTGATGAAGAGCTTCTTCTTCGCGTGGATCACCTTGTCCGTGGCATGTGCCTGCAAGCGCCCGATCTCGATCGGCTTCACATCGCTTTTGGTGTACACGCAGGCCCCTTCGCACAGTTCCTCCGTCGGACAGACGTTCCCGCAGGCATGTCCCATCCAGTTGCTGTCGTAGATCGTCTTCGCGGCCCCGTCCTTGTTGTCGTTGTTGATCTGCCGGATGAAGGTCGGGATATCGATCCCCGTGGGGCACGCGTTGATGCACGGAGCATCGTAGCAATACAGACAGCGCGAACTCTCGTAGTACGCTTCCGTATCGCTCATCAGCGGCTTCTTCGGGTGGAAGTTGGCTGCGAAGTCGGCTTCGGTGGTTGGTCGTTTGTATTCTGCCATGGGAAATGCTTGAATGCGCTACTGGCTACTGGCTATTTGCTGGTCATCACTATCCCGGACGCGCATAGCCAGTAGCCAACAGCCAAAGGCCAACAGCGCATTCCTCTGCTAAAGCTCAACGAGCCGTCCATATGTCTCCGGCCTGCGATCCCTGAAGAACTGCCACGTGCTGCGCACCTCCTCGATCATGTCCAGGTCGAATTCCGCGACGAGCAGTTCATCGTCATCGCGCGAGGCTTGGGCGAAGATCTGTCCACGCGGATCCACGAAATAGCTCTGGCCATAGAACTTGCCGAGGTTCCACGGTTTCTCTT
>DAOORM010000416.1:0-2431 GCA_035389265.1 Flavobacteriales bacterium
GAGCTCAGTATTCTTCCCACCACAAGCGTTCACGACCAACTTTCCGGTCATCGGTCGCTGCAACTCCACCACCACGGTATCGCCGAGGCGCAAGGTGTACGAGAAATTGCGCGGTGTTCCAGTGATGAATATGCGATCATACCCGCCATCACGAAGCATCGTATGCACCTCGGACATGTAGATGTGATCGATCCAACCCTCCACCACAGCGGTACGCGCACCGCTCGGCTCGTTGACGGCCAGAAAGGGGAAGGAGAGGGCAACGACCAGCGCTGCGGTACACAGTCCGCCCACCAGGATCAAGGTCCAACGGAAGAGCCTTCCCATGTTCAGTTCTCGTCGGCGAGGGCTTCGCGCAACTCCAACAGTTCCGCCCGGGCCTTCCGATCACCGGTGACCAAGCATTCGAGCGCACCGGCATCGCAGGTGCTCATGGCCTCTTGGGTATGGCCAAGCTCAGCCTGTATCAGGGCGAGCTGGTAGTAACTGGCGATGTGCTTCGGTTCTTCGGCCAGAATGGCTTTCAGGCCATTCATCGCCACTTCCATGTCCCCGGCGCGCTTCAACTCTAGGGCGATGGCATAGCGGATGAACAGATCGCCCGGTTCTTCGATCAGCATCTGGCGCAACTGGGCAAGGCGTTCGGCGCTCATGGTTGAATGAGCGCGAAAGTACCTGTTAACGGCATGGTCAGATACCACCCGGGGGCCTGCAACCTTTCCGCCACGTGCTCGTAGAATGCACGCGCATGCTCTCCCGTCTTCATCCCTTCACCGCGCTCGGTTCACTACTGGTCGGGATCGCGGTCATCGTTTGGCCCTTCGGTTTGGGCGTTGTCCCGCTGGTGGCCTTGGTCCTTGCATATGGGTTCACCCTGCTGGAATTCAAGAAGTACACCAGCAATTTCCAGTTCGCCATGATCCTGATCGCCGGAACCTTGCTGGGTATCGGTCTGGATCTTCGGCACGCTGAATGGCCCTGGTTCACCGTTGCACTGCTCATCGCTGGATCGGCCACCATCGCACGCCAGGCGTTCATGACGCATTTCACCTACGTCAACTGGCTGTGGGTGGACACGGGTAAATCCGTGATCGCTTGCGCCCTGTACTTGGCAGCCATTTGGGGCACGGCCTTCAATTGGGAGACCTGGCTGCTGCCCTTGCTGCCGCTCGGTTTCGCCATCGGATTGACGTTCAGCTACGTGCAGGATGCCATGCAGATGCGGAAACGTACACGGTTCGGATACCGCGTCCAACTCGGGAAACCCGCACCGGACTTCGAATTGCCTGACCAGAACGGTAACCTGGTGAAGTTATCGGACTACCGGGGTCGACATCCCGTTCTGCTCATATTCGTGCGTGGCGACTGGTGTCCTGGATGCCACATGATGTTGCGGACCTATGAGCGGAACCGCTTGAAATTCCTTGAGAAAGGGATCCATGTGCTCGGTGTCGGACCCGATGACATCAGCGTGAACAAGGACATGGTACAGCGTATCGGTGTGGCCTACAAGATGCTCTCCGATGACCGGCAACAAGTGAGCACCCAATATGGGGTGGTGTACAACAATCCGATCATCGAGCTCAGCATCGATTATGCCGAGGGCATTCCTCTGCCGGCCTCGTTCCTCGTGGATGTGGATGGCGTGATCCGGTACGTTTCCCGTCCTGATCGTGTGGGTGAATTCCTCGATCCGGCGCTGATCTTCGGCGTGCTCGATGGCATCCCCGCAACAACCAAGATGGCATGGAGCTGACCGTTCTACTCGCCTACGGCGCGCTGCCAGCGATATTCCTGGGCGCTGCTGCCGCCATCTCCTTCGCCTATAACAAGCTTCACGCCCGGAACACGCAAAGTGAACGCGACCGCGATAGTTACCTGAGCGTACTTGAAAGCAGCAACGATGCGCTCTTCGTGATCAACTTCGTGAACGGGCGTATCCACCAAGCCAATGCCAAAGCCTCCGAACTCCTGGGGCTTACGAACGAGGAGCTCACGCAACGCACCATTTTCCAACTCCACCCCAAGGAATTCTGGCACCGCAGTGCCACGCGTATCGCCGATGCCTGGGAGCAGAACGGGCTGGTCTACGAGGATATCCCCATGCTCGCGGCCAGTGGAGAGGTGATCGCGGTGGAGAGCAGCGCGCGTGTGAGCAGTTACAAAGGTGATCCGGCCATCATTCTCTTCGCGCGCGACATCCGCGATCGACTTGAGCTGCAAGGGCGGGTCGCTGCACAACAGTCGCTCGTTCGTGAACAGAACGAGCAGTTGCTCTCCAGTATCCGGTATGCGCAACGCATTCAACGAGCGGTACTACCCGAAGCCGAGCAGTTGCAAGAACTCATTCCGGAATCCTTCATCCTCTTCAGGCCACGCGATATCGTGAGCGGTGATCTCTATTGGTTCGCCGAACACCAAGGCAAGATCA
>DAOORM010000417.1:0-2426 GCA_035389265.1 Flavobacteriales bacterium
CACCCGGGCCTCCACCTCCTTGTTGCGCACCAGCTTCATGCCGAAGAACTCGCACAAGGTGTGTTTCGTGATATCGTCCTTGGTGGGCCCCAACCCACCGGTGATCAGGACGATATCGCTGGTAGCGGCTGCCAACGCCTGCAGGATCTCGCCCTTGTCGTCACTGACGGTGACCACCCGCTTCGCACGGATGCCGATCAGGGCGAGCCGTTCGCCCATCCAGCCTGCGTTGGTGTTGATGGTCTGCCCGATGAGCAGTTCGTCGCCGATGGAGATGATCTCCGCTGTGATCTCAAGTGCCATGCGGGTGCGAAGGTCGGAAGCTTGACGCAAGGATGGGTCTCCCTTCCACGATGGACCACGATCCTGATCCACGGCGTGCCTTGGATTGGATAGCTTGCCGCCCGTAACATGCTGAGCCTACCCGCCAACACGGACCCGTTGTACGATGCAACGGCGCCGCGCACCCCCTTGGACCGTTTTTTCCTGCGCTTGATCCGCGATCCGCGCGACCTTCCCTTCATCTACATGACCATCAAGGTGGCCGTGTTGATGGTGCCGCTCGCCGTCCTCTTGTACATGCCCTTCGTTACGGGCTGGCTCTGGGCGTTGTTGGCCATCATCTACTTCTTCCTGAACAACGTCACCTTCAAAGGCCCGTTCGGGTTGATGATGCACTGCACCACGCACCGGACCCTCTACAAGAAGGAGTACGGGGCGCTCAACTACATCATCCCGTGGTTCCTGGCCCCCTTCTTCGGCCAAAGTCCCGAGACCTATCGCGCCCACCATGTGGGTATGCACCATACGGAGAACAACTTGGAAGAGGATGAGAGCAGCACCATGCCCTACCAGCGTGATTCCGTGCGCGGTTTCCTGCATTACTACCTGCGCTTCCTTTTCACGGGCATCTATACCCTGGCCGCCTACCTGTTCCGCAAGAAGCGCAACAAGCTGATGGTGGGTGTCATCCGAGGCGAGTTCATGTTCCTCGCGTTCTGTTTGGCGATGTGTTTCGTGAACCTGCCAGCCACGTTGATCGTGTTCATCATCCCCTTCCTGATCTTCCGGTTGGTGGCCATGGCAGGAAACTGGGTGCAACACACCTTCATCTGCCCCGATGAGCCGGGGAACCACTTCAAGAACAGCATCACCTGCATCAACGTGAAGTTCAATCAGCGCTGCTGGAACGACGGCTACCACATCAGCCACCACATCGATCCTACCATGCACTGGACGGAACATCCGGTCTATTTCCGCGAGCACCTGGATGACTTCGCGAAGAACGAGGCCGTGGTCTTCGCCGGGCTGAACTACATGGATGTGTTCTTCAAGTTGATGAAGAAGCGATATGACCTGCTCGCGGAACACTTCGTCGATATCGATGGACGCTATGCGAACGACGAGGAAGTGATCGCTTTCCTGAAGCGGCGTACGGTCCCCATCGGCACCACCACACCCGTGGAAGCGATGCCCGCACTGGTGGCCTGAAACGCACAACGCGGGCCTTTCGCCCGCGCTGAGCATTATCCGGTCTTACCTGGCTATTTCACTTCATCGTATCCAAAGATCTCGCTCTTGCTCACCTCGCGTACGGGTCCGAGCTTCTCGAGCACCTTCAGGTCCATCGCGCTCTTCTTGCCGATGACGAGGAAAGTATAGTTGCGCGCCTTCACTTCCTTGTCGAAGAAGGTGCGCATGCTGTCCATGGTGATGCCCGGAATACGTTCGTAGTTCGTCTTGCGCACATCGTAGTCGAGTCCCCGGCGCTGTGCCGCGTCCCAGCTCCAGTAGATGTTCTCCTTGGTGACCCGCGTGCTGGAGATCACCTTCAGCGCACTGCCCTTGGCTCCCTCGAACTGTTCATTTGCCTGTGGCATGTCGTTCATGAGCTTGAGCATGGCATCCACGGCATCGTTCAGCTTGTCCGCCTGGGTACCGATGAAGGCTCGCACATAATGGGCGTCCTCCTTCCTGTTCGGAATGCTGTACGAGGCACTGGCGCCGTAAGCGAGGGCTTTGGCTTCGCGGATCTCCTGGAACACGATGCTGCTGAGACCACTGCCGAAATACTCGTTGAAGAGACTGGCGTAGGGCATCTTCTCCACATCGAAGGGTCCGGCCTTGCTCACAAGCAACATCTCGGTCTGCACCATGTCATGGTCCACGAAGAGCACCGTGTTACCGGTGGTGGGTTGTTCGGTGTACACGCGCGGAGCAGGCACTTCTTTCAACTTGGCGGGCACTTTGTGCTTAGCGCTCAACAAGGTTTGCAGGTCCTTGGGTGACTTCTTGCCATAGTAGACCACGCGGTGCTTGTAGCCGGAGAGCCCTTTGATGCGATCCACCAGGGCCTTGCTCGTGAGCGCGTTCAACTGCTCATCGGAAAGCACATCGTTGAAGGGCGACTTGGCTCCGTAGCGCGC
>DAOORM010000418.1:0-2424 GCA_035389265.1 Flavobacteriales bacterium
GCGCAACTGCATCATGTTCTTCGGAGGCTTGTTCCTCTTGTACAAGGCCGTGAAAGAGATACACCACAAACTTGAGGGTCCCGATGCAGCGGAAGAGGCGAAAAAGGCCAAACCACAAGGTTTCTGGGCGCTCATGTCGCAGATCATCATCATCGATGCCGTGTTCAGTTTCGACAGCATCGTCACCGCCATCGGTCTCGCGCAGCATGTGGAGATCATGATCGCCGCGGTGATCATCGCCATGATCGTGATGTTCTTCTTCGCCAATGGCATCAGCGGCTTCATCGAGAAGCATCCGGCCCTCAAGATGCTCGCGCTCTCTTTCCTGGTAATGGTCGGCTTCATGCTCTTTTTCGAGGGTTTGCAGCCTATACACCATAGCGAGATCCCCAAGGGCTATGCCTATGTGGCCATGGCGTTCGCGTTCGGTGTGGAATTGCTCAACATGCGCGTGGAACGCAAGAATGTGGTGAAGCTCCGGAAGTAGGATGGACCTGTACCTGCTCCCGGGTCTCGGTGCCGACAAACGCTTGTTCGGTAAGCTTGATCTGGAAGGCTATGCTGTGCACTACCTGGAATGGCCCAATATGCCGCTGGGTAGCACCCTCTCGGATTACGCGCGTGCGCTGGCACCTGCTATCGATGCGACCAGACCCCATGTACTGATCGGTGTGAGCATGGGTGGCATGGTGGCCCAAGAGCTGGCGACCTTCACCCACCCCGTCAAGGTGATCATCGTTTCAAGTTGGAAGGGTCCGCAGGAGATGCCTCGTCCATTGCGCATGCTTCGCGGAACGCACCCCGAGCGCATGCTAACACCGACCGTGCTGAGGCAGACCCTGCCCCTGGCGCGTTGGCAAATGGGGGTGGAGTTGCCCGAAGACGTGGCGCTATTCAACGACCTGATAACGGTGTTCTCCGTGGATCAATTGAAGGCGCAGATCAATGCATGCATTACTTGGAACGGACCTTCCGAACCGTTGAATGACCTCGTGCACATCCACGGTGATCAGGATCGTCTGATGCCCATCGGATATGTGCACGCCGCTCGCCGCATCCACGGTGGCTCGCATTTCATGGTCTACAGCAAGGCTAAGGAAGTGGGTGAAGAAGTGAAGGCGGCCTTGCGGACCGCCTTCAACCCAAGCTGAACCTGGAGGTCAGTTCTTCAGCTTGAATACGATGGGAAGAGCGTACCGTACATCCACTTCCCGCTGGTTGAACTTGCCGGGTTTCCACTTGATCATGCGGCGCACCACACGCTCCGCTTCGGAATCGATGGTCGGGCTCACCCCTTGTAACACCTTCACATCGGTCACCGAACCGTCTGAACGGATGATGAAGCCCGTAACACGGCCTTCACGGCGACCCACGATGTCGATGTCCGGGTAGTTCACCTCACGACTCAGGTACTTATGCAAGGCCGCCTCACCGCCGGGATATTCGGGCATGCTCTCCAGCTCCCAGCCGTTCTTGACGGTCGAGGTTCCGCCACCGGTGGTGCTTCCTCCACCAGTTGATGGACCAGGGTCAGTGCCTGGGGTTCCGCCACTCGGGTTCGGACCAGTGCTGGGCCCCGGATCGGTGGAGGTGGTGTCCACATCCACGGTCGGTACGGAATCCACCGCTACTAGAGGCCCAGCACCGATGACCGGATCACTTGGTCGAGGTGCCGACGGCTGGGGTGCTGGGTCCGGTGCCTTGGCTGGTGCGGGAGCTTCGAAGATGTCGATGATGCGCTCATCGATGTACACCTCTGGAACCCGGGGGCCAACGACGACCTCCCCGCGGAATAGGAGAGGCAGCCCGACGGCGGCTCCGGCTAACCCGAAGCCGATCAGCATGGCCAAGACCATGGTGCGGTGGTGCTCCCGGCGCATGCGGTAGGCACCGTACTCCTGGTTGCGTCCGGCGAATACCAGATCATTGCGGTCGGGGGAAAGCACGTTGTTCCAGCCTGTGCCCGTTGCGAGCAGGGCGGGGATCAGCAGGAAGCCGAGGATCAATGCGGTGGTCATCATGGCAGGTGATTTGTTGATGGAACGGATGCTTCTGACCCTTCTGTACACGCCACCCCACGGAAGGGTTCGATCAACGAGGAACGGCGGCCTTTAGGGAAGCAACGTCAGGCAACGATCCCTGCCCATGGAACGTCTTCTTCACAACGAACCCGTTGGTATCCAAGCCGTCGGAGCCGTTCTCCCCGCGCACGAGGCCGGTACTTTCGTTCTCTTGAACCGACCACGTTGACCCTTAGGCTGCTCATATTCGGCTGTGCTGTGCTTGTGCAAACGGCAAACCTCCTTGTCCACGGACAATGTTCAGCCACGGCCGCACCCGCCGCACCGACCACCTGTGCCGGTCAGCCGGTGAGCCTTACCGGAAGCGGGACCGGTGCCGCGCCGCTCAGCTTCAGTTGGTCCG
>DAOORM010000419.1:0-2422 GCA_035389265.1 Flavobacteriales bacterium
CAAGACGACACCGATGGCCGCCTTCCACGCCGGGAAGTAGAATGACGGGTCGCGGGAACCGTCGGCATTGATGCGCACCACCGGTCCCGTGGACTCTCCATCGTAGGTGGTGAATGTGCCGTTCGCCAGGAATTGGCCATTGCTCAGGGGCTCCAATGTGTCCACCACACGGCTCGCACCCGGGCCGATACGCCGAGCGGTGAACGAAGGATCAGGCGCGCCCCATTCGTCCACTTTGATCAGGCCGTATTCTATCGAACCTTCCGGGTCCAACTGGAAAGCACCACCGACCAATACGGTGCGGTCGTCGAAGACGTGCCAGTCGCTTAGGTCATACCAAGGCAAGCCAGGCTGACCGAATGTGAAATCATGAGTGCCATCGTTGTTGATCCGTTTGTACCAGTAGAAATACTGTCCATTGGTCATTTCTGTGATGTCGCCCGAAGCTGCACTGGTGAACGGGGATTCGATGTACGCACCGGAGTTGTCGATGAGTAGAACACCACCACCACTAGCCGCCCATGGATGGACAACTTTCTGTAACCGGTTTCCTGTCGTGATGATGGTCCCGTCCAGTCTTAGTGAAACATCTACGACTTCAAAACCTTGACCATACTGCTCAATGAGCTCCGGTGTCACGCAATACTCGAAAGTCGGGTCTATCGTGAGCGGGGCCTGCGCCCAGCCACTAGCGGCCAGTCCAAGACTGCTGGCCAAGACAAGGATCCGTTCGATCACGAAGCGCACGAGCGTGGAGTTGGAACGGTGAATATAAGGCGGTGTAAGTGGGGTCCGCTAACGTCCTTGATCTCGGCTTTCCTATCGACCTTCGCACCGCCCCCGCGCAGGTGGGATGCAACCCATGCAGGTCCACACCGACATCGCTGCCTTCAAGAACGTTCGCCGTCCGGTGCTCACCACGGGCACCTTCGATGGCGTACACCGCGGCCACCGCAAGATCCTGGAGCGGTTGACCACGCGCGCGAAAAAGGAGGGCGGCGAAAGCGTGCTCTTCACCTTCCACCCGCACCCGCGCATGGTGCTCTTCCCCGGCGACAACGATCTGAAGCTCCTCAACACCCAGCAGGAGAAGGTGGCGCAATTGGAGGCGGCCGGATTGGATCATCTGTTGGTGGTGCCTTTCAGCCGGGAGTTCTCGCGCATGCATGCTGCGGAGTATGTGCGCGATGTGCTCGTGGGCGGCATCGGGGTACACGCTGTGGTGATCGGCTACGACCACCGTTTCGGACGCAACCGCGAGGGCGACCTGAAGGTGTTGCGTCAATACGGTGAGGCCTACGACTTCGAGGTGGAGGAGATCCCGGCCCAGGAAGTGGACCACGTGAAGGTGAGCAGCACCAAGATCCGCCAAGCCCTGCTGGATGGCGATGTGGCCACGGCCAACGAACAGCTCGGTTACCCCTTCTCCGTTTCGGGCATCGTGGTGAAGGGTGATCAGATCGGTCGCACGCTGGGTTACCCCACCGCGAACATCGGCGGCATCGATCCCTTCAAGCTCGTCCCCGGCGATGGGGTGTACGTGGTGCAGGTGGAGCTGCGCGAAGGCCGCTTCGGCGGCATGCTCTACATCGGCGACCGGCCCACCTTGCAGGATCCCGAGCCGCGGCGCAGCGTGGAGGTGAACATCTTCGGCCTGGATGCCGCCTATTCCGAAGGCCGGCGCGACCTTTACGGCGAGGCCATTGCGGTACGTTTTGTGGAGCGTGTGCGGGGCGATATGCGATTCCCCGACCTGGAAGCGTTGAAGAAGCAGATGCAACAGGACGAAGCTTTCGCGCGTCATCGTCTAGGCCGATGAACATGAGAACGATCCTCTCCCTGATCCTGATCGCGCTTGGCATGGGCGCGAATGCGCAGTTGCTCGATGCCGTGGCGTTGGATAGTATGCGTACCTACCGCAGTTTGGAAAAGGCCCTGGCCAACCCCGACCAGGTCTACCGCCTCGATCTGTCGGGACAGAAGTTGAAGGAGGTGCCCGAAGGCGTGTTCCAGTTGAAGAACTTGAACGCCCTTGACCTGAGCCACAACAAGCTGAAGGCGCTTCCCGAGCGTTTGCAGGAGTTGCGCAACATGCAGGACCTGCGCGCCTCGCGCAACAAGCTCACCGAAGTGCCGAAAAGCCTCTGCCGGTTGACGCATTTGAAGCGCCTTGACCTGAGCCGCAACGAACTCACCGGTCTGCCCAGGTGCGTGGGCGCCTTCAAGGAGCTGGTCTCCCTGGACCTCTGGGACAACGACCTGGCCGAGTTCCCCGAGGAGATGGCGGAGATGCGTGCGCTCAAGTTCCTCGACTTGCGCGCCATCCAGTTCGAGGTGCCCGAGATGGAGCACCTGCAGGAGCTGATGCCCGCAGCCAAGATCTTCTTCAGTCAGCCGTGTAATTGCGGCATGTAGTTCCGCC
>DAOORM010000420.1:0-2420 GCA_035389265.1 Flavobacteriales bacterium
TCGGTTGTTTCTATGTGGAGAGCCCGGCGATGCGGATGTTGCTGAAGAAGTTGGAAGTGGACGACTACCTGGGATTGGTGGCGGCGAGCAGCATCATACGACCCGGAGTTGCGGAGAGCGGCATGATGCGCGAGTACCTGCTGCGCCATCGCGATCCGGAGCGTCGCAAGCTGGCTTCCGAGCGTATGATGAGCATCATGCCCGAGACCTATGGGGTGATGGTTTACCAAGAGGATGTGATGCGCGTGGTGGTGCAGTACGGAGGGCTGAGCGCCGAGGAGGCCGATGAGGTGCGGCGTGGGATGAACATCCGCTACCGCGACCGACCTGAGTTCAAGCTGGTGGAGCGGAAGTTCTTCGACAATTGCAGGGAGCGCGGCTATCCGGAAGGCGAAGCGGAGGAGGTGTGGCGGCAGATCCAAAGCTTCGCCAGCTTCAGCTTCGCGAAGGGGCACAGCGCGAGCTATGCGGTGGAGAGCTACCAGAGCCTTTACCTGAAAGCTCACCATCCGCTGGAGTTCCTGGTGGGGGTGGCCAACAATTTCGGTGGTTTCTACCACACCGAGTTCTACCTGCACGAGGCCAAACGAGCGGGTGCGATGATCGAAGCGCCGTGTGTGAACAGGAGCGAGGAGTTGTGCACGTTGCAGAACGTGGCGGGACAGCAGCGGCAGTACGCACCACTCGTTGTACACCACGATGCGTCCGCTCCGCGCATCTTCCTGGGTCTTGGTAATGTGAAGAGCCTCAATGAAGCATCGGTTGCGCTGATCCTGAACGAGCGCAGGAAGAACGGCCCCTACACAGACCTGGAGGACCTCTTGAAGCGCGTACCCTTGGGCTTGGAGCAGGCGCGGATCCTGGTGCGTGTGGGCGCTTTACGTTCCACCGGCCGGAGCAAGCCGCAGCTGCTCTGGGATGTGGCCCTGCTGCACCGACCGGCCACGGTGCGGACCTCCGGTGATCTGTTCATCACCAAAGTGGAGGAACCGCGATTACCGGACCTTCAGCACTTCCCGTTGGCCGATGCATACGACGAGCTGGATCTGCTTGGTTTCCCTTTGTGCGATCCCTTCGAGATGGTGGCCCTTCCGGAAGCGTTGGGGCGGGGTGGGGACTCGATCGGAAACAACGGGCTTCCCACCATCCTCAAACGCGACATGGCTGCCTACGTGGGCAAGCGTGTGCGGATGTTTGGTTACATGATCCACGTGAAGGCTACGGATACGCACCATGGACAACGAATGTCCTTCGGTTCCTTCATCGATCCGGCCGGCGACTTCTGGGACAGCACACAATTCCCCGATGTGGCGGAGCGCTACACGTTCCGGGGGCGCGGGGTCTATCGATTCATCGGCGTGGTGGAGGAGGAGTTCGGCCACAACTCCTTACGTACGGAAAGCTTGGAGAAACTGCCGTGGCGCCCCGATCCGCGGTATGGGGACAAGTGACCGCTCAGCGCCCGAAGAAACGATTGACCGCTTCAGTACGGTTGCTCACGTGCATCTTGCCGTAGATGCGGTGGATGTGCTGTTTCACCGTGCCTTCGGTGATGTCCATGCGGGCGGCGATCTCCTTGTAGAGCAGCCCTTGCGCAAGCAGTTCCAGCACATGGAATTCGCGGTCGGACAACGAAACACCGAGTTCACCGCGCTGCACGGCACCGTTCGGCCGGAAATGGCGCACCACACGCCTGGCCACGCTCATGCTCATAGGCGAACCACCGGCATGCACTTCGCGAATGGCCTGCACGATCTGGTCGGGCGAGGAGTTCTTCAGCAGGTAGCCATTGGCGCCTGCTTTAAGCGCTTCGAACACCTTGTCATCCGTATCGTTCACGGTGTACATCAGGAACTGCGAGTTCT
Organism: Flavobacteriales bacterium; assembly: GCA_035389265.1. Taxonomy (GTDB): domain Bacteria; phylum Bacteroidota; class Bacteroidia; order Flavobacteriales_F; family PHOS-HE28; genus PHOS-HE28. The sequence goes on from DAOORM010000420.1 coordinate 1,866, forward strand.
CCCAGGTCTGGCTTAGCTCGCGCACACCTTGGATCCCATCCATACCGGGCAGGTTCACATCCATCAGCACCACATCCGCCGTTGCATCGGTCGGCAGGGCCAAGGATTCTTCCACCGAATCCACGGCATCGATCACACGCAGACCGGGTGTCACGATGAACACGGCGCGCAGCATCTCGCGGATCCGTTCATCGTCCTCCACGATGAGTATGGTGATCGTCTTTTCCACGGAGCGAAGGTGCGACGATGGTGGGGTCGGAGCAAGCTAACTTTTGTTCCCATCGAAGGGAACGAGCATGGAAAGCCGTGTTCCAGGCATGCCCGGCTCGCTCGAGATGTGGAACGTAGCACCCACTTGTTGGGCACGTTTACCCATGTTCGCCAGCCCGTGCCCGGTCCGTTTCCGGTCGGGGGCGAGCCCCTTTCCGTTGTCGTGGACCTCCAACGACAGGCCTTCTTTCCAACGCAGGACCAGCTTGACTTGTCGGGCTTGGGCGTGTTTCACCACGTTGTGCAGCGCCTCTTTCGTGATGAGGAAGAGGTTCCGCCGTTGCT
>DAOORM010000421.1:0-2419 GCA_035389265.1 Flavobacteriales bacterium
GCAGAAGTACATCGTGTACCGCAAGCGCAAGGTGTTCATCGGCAAGCAGACCTTCGGCGACCTGATGGATGTGATCAAGAAGCACAAGAGCGAGAAGTTCCTGGTGCCCTGCAGTGATATCCAGAAGGGAGAGATCCCGGCCTTGTTGGATAAGGCGAACGTGAGCTACACCAACGCGGTGTTCTACCGCACGGTGGCCAGCGACCTCAGTGACATCAAGGACTTGAAGTACGACATGCTCGTGTTCTTCAGCCCTGGTGGCATCGAAAGTTTGAAGAAGAACTTCCCCAAGTTCAAGCAGAACGGCGTGTTCATCGCCGCCTTCGGTCCTACTACGGCCAAAGCGGTGCGCGACAACGGCTACCGTCTCGACTTGGAAGCACCGCTGCCCGAAGCGCCGAGCATGACCGGTGCCATGGAGCTTTTCATCAAGCGCGAGGCCAAGAAGAAGTGACCTTCCTGCGTCACCCGGCCAACCGTTCGTCTCCATTCACCCGCCCTTGACCCATGGAGCGGCCTACCTTCCGCAAGCACGAGCGCCTGACGGGCCGCCTTCGCATCCAGGAGGTCGTCACCCAAGGGCGTTCCATCCACGAGGCGCCTCTCAAGCTCGTGGGCAGGATCATGGAACTACCAACGCCTGCATCAGCCCAAGTGGCCTTCGCCATACCGAAGCGCTACATGAAACTCGCCGTTCACCGCAATCGCATGCGCAGGCTCCTGCGCGAAGCCTACCGCCTCAACAAGGCCCGCTACCAGGATCGGCTGAAGCAAGCTGGCAAGCAATGTGCATGGCTCTTCATCTACCAAGGCAAGGAGCCGTTGACGCTGGCCGAGACGCAGTTGAAAATAACCCGCACGTTGGACCGTTGGATGGATAAGCATGGGTAGGATCCTCGCGTTACCGCTGATCGGGCTGGTGCACCTTTATAGGTTCGCCCTCTCGCCCCTTTTGCCTGGTGCATGCCGGTACACGCCGAGCTGTTCGGAGTACGGCCTGGAGGCGCTGCGCATGCACGGCGCTTTCCGCGGCGGATACCTCACCCTCAAGCGCATCCTATCTTGTCATCCCTGGGGCGGCCACGGTCACGACCCCGTTCCACAAGCACCGAAGAAACATGGATAAGCAGAACAACGCACGCATGCCCAAGTGGAAGCTCTGGCTCATGGGCTCGGCCATCGTGGGCGGCGGCGCCTTCACCATCTCCGCGGCCGACAGCTACTTCGAGATCAGCAAGAACCTCGAGATCTTCACCGAGCTGTACAAGGAACTGAACATCTACTACGTGGATGACACCCAGCCGGGCAAGCTGATGAAGACCGGCATCGATGCGATGCTGAATTCGCTCGATCCCTACACCCAGTACATCCCGGAGAGCGATATGGAGGACTATCGCTTCATGACCACCGGGCAGTACGGGGGCATCGGAGCGTTGATCAAACGGGCCAACGATCGTGTCTACGTCAGTGATCCTTACGAGGGCTATCCGGCCATGAAAGCGGGCATCTGGGCGGGCGATGAGATCCTTGAGGTGGATGGCCGCAAGATCGCCGGCATGGAGACCGATGAGGTGAGCAAATTGCTCAAAGGCCAGGCGGGCAGCGTGGTGAAGGTGATCACCCAACGCCAGGGCATGGAGCCGATGACCCATTCACTCACCCGTGAAGAGATCAAGATCCCCGATGTGCCTTACAAGGGGATGATCGATCCGGTGAACAAAGTGGGCTACATCAAGCTGAACAGTTTCACGCAGACGGCCGGTCAGGAGGTGCGCACCGCAGTGAAGGAGTTGAAGGAACAGGGTGCTACCAAGATGGTGTTGGACCTGCGCGGCAACGGCGGTGGTCTGCTCCGCGAAGCGGTGAACATCGTGAACCTCTTCGTGCCGAAGAACGAATTGGTGGTGGAGACCCGCGGCAAGATCCCCGAATGGGACAAGACCTACAAGACCTTGAGCGAACCCATGGACGCGAGCATTCCCTTGGTGGTGTTGGTGGATGGGCAGAGTGCCAGCGCAAGTGAGATCGTTTGCGGGGCGCTGCAGGACCTTGATCGCGCGGTGGTGGTGGGCGAGCGCACCTACGGTAAGGGGTTGGTGCAGCAGACGCGCGACCTCTACTACAACAGCAAACTGAAGGTGACCGTTGCGAAGTACTATATCCCCAGCGGCCGCTGTATCCAGAAGCTTGACTATTCGCACCGTGACAGCACGGGCAAAGTGGAGGAGGTAAAGGAGGAAGCCATCGCCGAATTCAAGACACGCAACGGCCGTCCGGTCTATGATGGCCGCGGCATCCTACCCGATGTGGAGGTGATGGACCCCGAACTCGCCAAGGTGGTCGGTGGTCTGTACAGCAAGGACCTCTTCTTCGATTTCGCCACCAACTACCGCATCAAGAACGCCGAGATCGGTCCCGC
>DAOORM010000422.1:0-2407 GCA_035389265.1 Flavobacteriales bacterium
CGGAAAGACGTACTGAGTGGGATTGTAAAAGCAGGGTCGTGCGCCGAAGTGTTTTTCAGGGACATGGATCCAAGGGGCTCCTTGCCCTTCGCGTACACCACCTCGGGTGATCGTATAGGTGGATGCTACGCGGGTTGCGGAGCGCCAAGCATACCAACGCTGTCGCTCGGGAAGGCATCAATGCATGATGCCCCAGCTCACGCAACTTACTCCTTCACCACCACCGTGCGCTGCACCTGTGCTCCCGAACCGATCGCCAGCACGTAGAAGCCGGACCGCAGGTCGGTGATATCCAGCTGCAGTGTCGTATCCGTTGCTCGACCGAAGTCGCGGACCAGCGCACCTGTGGCATCGAACAGGCGAACAGGGCTGTTCTGAAGACCGGATGCGAGCGCGCAACGCAGTAGACCGCTCGTGGGATTCGGGTACGCGTTCAGTTGCTGCTCGTCGGTCGGCAGCTCCGTTGTGCTTACGGGGGCGTCGATCCCGTAGAGTTGTTGTCCCAGTGCTTCGTCGTAGGTGGCGCGGAAGAGCAACCTATTGCCGCAGCCGACCAATTCGAACGTAGCGCTGAGCGGGCTGCTCGCAGCGCCGGGTAGCAACAACGGCGCGGTGCCGGCGGCGGTGCCATCACTCCGCCAGAGTTCCGGACCCATGCCTGCGCTACCGGCCTTGAAGTAGAGGAAACCGTTGTGGGCGAGGAAGGCATCGGGAAGGCTCGGCACCTGGGATGGGGCGGGCAACGGAAGGGTGCCCGCTTCGGTACCGTCACTGGACCAAACGCGATAACCGTCCGGCGTCAGTGCGCTGAACCACACCCGGCCGTTGTAGGCGGTGTAGCCGCCGGGATTGCTACCAAAGTCGCCTGGCTCGATGTCCTTGACCAAATAGGTGCCTGCGGCGGTGCCGTCGGTGGCCCAAGGCTCTGTGCCGGCCGTACCATCGTTGGCCGTGAAGAAGAGCAGCTCGCCCAGCACGGCCAGGTCGGTGGGTGAGCTGCTGCCCGAGGCCGGGCGGATGTTCACCACCAGCTGCGTTCCTTCCGCGGTGCCATCGGTGGCCCAGAGTTCATTGCCGTTCGCATCCTGGGCGCTGAAGAACAAGCGGCCATCGAACACGGTGAACCCGCTGGGGTCGCCGTTGCCGGTGCCTGTAGCGATGTCCTTGAGCAGGAAGGTGCCAGCCGGTGTGCCGTCCGTTACCCACAGCTCGCGCCCTTGCGCATCCGTGTGCCCTTGGAAGTAGAGGCGCCCGTTGAATTCGGTGAAGTAGTACCCGTAGTTCAGGTCGGGGATCTGGCCCAGGTCCAGACCCACCTGCGTGCCGGCCGCCGTGCCATCGGAGTAAAAAAGCTGTTCGCCGTCCACGCCGTTGTCCGCCCCGAAATAGAGCGTGCCATTGAACTGCACGAAGGGACCCGGGAAGCTGTTGGCGCTGCCGGGCGCGATGTCCAGCACCAGCTGGGTGCCCGCCGATGTTCCGTCGCTCTTCCACGGCTCTTTGCCGTGCGTGCCATCGTTGGCGCTCATCCATGCGGTGTTGCCCGCGCAGATGAGCTGCTCGATGGAAGCCCCGCCACCGGGGTTGATGGTGCGGATGAGCGTAGGCACCTGCGCACCAAGTGCGGTAACGAGGGTGGCACTGAAAAGGGAGAGTAGGGATCGTTGCATGGGCGAGCGGATGGACAAAATTGACGGGTGATGTGCATTCGTTGGCGCGCAATAACGAGTTCTCGGGATGCGGCTATGCGGCGGCGCGGTGAAGCGCGCTTTGATAGAGCGAGGCACAAGCCCAAGGCGTCCACGCTATACACAGAAACACCGTTGCCGGGGGATACCCGGCAACGGTGCTGTGCTGTTCCCTTACTCCGCGCAGGTTCTACAACTTCTCGAAGCGGGTCACCTGTGTGGTATCCTTGGTCCGCAGGTAGGCCACATACAGCCCGGGGGGCAGCGATGCGGCCTGCACCTGAATGCCCGATGAAGTGAAGTGGTAGTCCACATGCACTTGGCGCCCGGATGGATCGAACACTTCCAGAACGCCGTTGGTCGCGTGCGCCTCCACACCAAGGATGGTGAAGGTCTCACCCGCAGGGCAAGGCACCACGCGCAAGTCATCGCGCTGCTCCGGACCATCGCCCACCAGCAGGCCGGATGATGCACCGAAGCGCGCCACGAGCAGGTCCGGACCGGATCCGGTGATCTGGGACCCGCCAGCGACCACCAGCTTGTCATCCGCGGTGGTGGCGATGCCTATGCCTCCCTCGTTATTGGGCAGGTCCAGGAAGGTGTAGCCGGCGTCCCCGAAGTCGGGGTCCAGCACGCCATCCGCATCGAAGCGCGCGAGGTACAGGTTCCGACCAGGTGCTCCCGAGCTGCCGGTCACCACCAGTTCACCATCGCTTTGG
>DAOORM010000423.1:0-2402 GCA_035389265.1 Flavobacteriales bacterium
ATCCGCGTAGGGGAACGGCGGCCACCCGTGGTGATCCCCTTCCGCAAGGGCCGTTTCCTGCCCACCGGAGTTCGGTATGGCAAGGACTACTACACCACCGAAGAAGGCAACAGCACCGTGGATGCCCGCACCGTGGACCTGACGAAGCAGTTCGATGCGCTTTGGAAGAAGGCGATGAAGGACGAAGCGGTGATCCCGCAGCTGAACACGGATACCTGCCATCAGGAAGTGCAGGTGCCTGCGGATCTGCAGCTGCCGGAAACGAAATACCGCGATGTGTGGCTTTTGCGTTCATTTTATTGCGGAACGCACCTCGTTCACTTTCCGTTGTGGGGGAACAAGACGAGCTACACGATCACCTTCCATCCCTATCAGAGCGATCAGCAGAAGGAACCGGTCACGCTCGCTGCGGACGCGCGCGATGATGTCAACTATTGGTTGGACATCAGCGATTGGCCCGTGGGCGATCATGCAGTAGAACTGACCGGTGAGGGGAACAGCGGCGCGTTCATGTTGAAGCTGCGATGAGGGTAGTGCGGGTGCATGCAGTGATCCTGGTCCTGTTGACCGTGTTCGGTGCCCAGGCACAACCAGGCAGTCCGGACATCGGGTTCACACTGGTGATCGACGACCGAGGCCGACCCATGCCCGGGATCCATGCGCAGGACGTCATCACACGCCACGACCTCACGCGCGCCGGTAAGCCATCCTGGTCCGTGCAAGAGCATTTCACCAACCGAAGTCCGTACGAACCCGCACGCAACGGTGAGCACACGTGGTGGATGCTTCATGGAATACGCTTACCCGGGCTGGGCCGGGAACGGCTCCGGTTCCACTTCATCGACTGCTGGTGTACGGAGCATTACATCAGGGTGCAGAACGGGGATGAAAGCATGCGCATCGACCTGCCCGATGCACCTGCCGACCGCTGGGCCATAGCGAAGCATGTGATGGCGCGCTCAGGGTATCGCGCCTCGCCGGAGGTGATCCGCTTCCGGCCCGGTCGCTACACGTTCACGGAGCTGATGACCGACCCGGCTTTCGACCGCTTGGAGCAACGGATCGCGAAGCGGCTGAAGGGTGATGAGAACGCGAGCTACGTGAAGGAGTTGAAAGCGCTGGAGGAGCGCTATCGCGAACAGCCACCACCCATGCCGCCACAACCCGCATCACCGCCAGCGTCGGCGAAGGACCAGGTAGAACAGGGAACACAACAGCCGCCTTTGAACAGCGTGCAGGTGGTGCGCGTGAACGCCGACACGGTGTGTGTGAAGCTCAGCGGTCGTGTGATGTTGGACGGCGGGTGCGCCAGTAGCACGCCCTTGTTCGGTATCGAGCGACGAAACGATAGCGGCTGGGTGGAGTGCATCCCCTTCGACATGACCCAGATGGACTGCGGCATGTCCTGGGCGGACTGGGAAGAACGTGTGGTGATGTTGCCACCGCTGCGCTGGTGGATCGCCACGCACCAACCGGAAGGGCGCAAGATGTTGATGCGTGGGTGCTACCGCCTGTTCTTCGTGGGCGGTGATCTGAAGCGGAGGTGGTCGGGGGCGTTCGTGGTGGAGTGAGGCGTATGGATCATGCTGAAAGGTGCGTCGACGCCAAGCCGCGCTCCGTTCCCACTTGTATCCTTCACTTCACGACCACAACCCGCTGCGTCCGTCCATCCTCTGTGCGCAGCATGTAGCTGCCCGCTGGCAGCCCGCGAAGATCAAGGTCGTTGATCCCCACTTGCAGCAGCATGGTGCGTACGGGTTGGCCGATCATGTTCATCAGTGTCGAGCGGACAGGTTCCTTTCCGTGCCATTCCACGAAGAACAGGCCATCTGAAGGATTGGGCCATACGCTGAAGCCCGTTCCATTGATCGGTGTGGACACGCCGGTGCAGACTTCAACCACCACCGCACCCGCATCGGTGAAGGTGTCAGTTCCACCCGCGTTGGATACGGTGAGCGTGGCGGCGAAAGTCCCCGGCTCGGTGTAGCACACGGTGACCACGCTGTCCGTGCTGGTGGCCGGTGTGCCGCCGGGGAATTGCCATAGGCGCTCCGTGACACCATTCGGTGAGAGGTCGGCGAAGGTGCTGCACTCGTTCACACAGAGCGTGGTGTTCTCCACCTGCACCGTGGCCACGGGGGGCATGGGCAGGTGCCACTTGGCGATGCGGCTGGCGGTCACGCCACCGGCCTCGTTGAATTCACCGCCCACGAAGAGGCTGTCGTTGAAGACCTGCAGGGTGGTGACCCGCGCGTTGCAACCGCCGCCCACAGGCACCCACGTATTGCCCGCCAACCGGGCGATGCGGCTGGGACTGGTGAAGGCGCCACCGATGTAGAGTTGGTCGCGGTACACGGTCATGGTGCCCACGAAGTCGTTCAAGGTGCCACCCACTTGCACCC
>DAOORM010000424.1:0-2386 GCA_035389265.1 Flavobacteriales bacterium
TCTATGATGTGGTCATCCCCACGGCCTTCACCCCCAACCCCAACGGACCCGGCGGCCAAGGCGGTTCCAGTGGTGGCGGAAATTGGGTGACCGGCGATTTGAGCAACGATGTCTTCTATCCCTTCGTGCGCTTCGTGAAGGACTTCCGCATGCGGATCTTCAATCGCTGGGGTGAGTTGATCTTCGAGAGCACCGATCTGAATGTGGGCTGGGACGGTTACTACCGTGGCGTGATCAGTCCGCAGGATGTGTATGTGGTGCAGACCTGGTTCCGCTTCGTGGACGGGAAGACCGTGGAGAAACTGAGTGACCTGACCCTGTTCCGATGAAGGCACTCCGACACGCGTACGTTTTGATGCTGGTGATACTGACCGGTGCCGCTTCGGCCCAGGATCCCCAGTTCTCGCAGTTCTACGCGGCGTCGCAGTACCTGAATCCAGCGTTGACAGGCAACACGTTCCAGGATCGGATCGCGTTGAACTACCGCCTGCAATGGCCCGGTGTGCAGCCCGGGTATGAGACCTATTCGTTCGCCTACGATCACAACTTCGCCGGAGCCCACAGTGGCTTGGGTGGTTATGTGCTCCGCGATCGTGCCGGTTCCTATGGGCTGTCCTTCACCACCGTGGCTATGAGCTACAGCTATGAGGCGCGCTTGAACCGCAGACAGGCCATCCGCTTCGGCATTCGACCGGGGTACACCATGCGCAGCGTGGCGCCAGATGGTTATCTCTTTGCCGATCAGGTGATCCGTGACAACGCGCCTACGTCCATCGAAGCCAACATGGTGCCGAACACCAGTTACCTGGATATCTCAGCCGGTGGCCTGTATTACAGCGAACAGTTCTGGGCAGGTGCATCTTTTAACCACATCAACAAGCCCAACACGAGTTTGATGGTGGACGGCGATGCCATCGTACCCGTGCGAACGACCGTACATGCCGGGTACCGCTTCGCCTTGGATGGGCATAAGTTGATCCGGAGCGAGACGAAAATGACCCTGGCCGCGCACTACAAGGCACAAGGCAAGTGGGATCAGTTGGACCTTGGGGGCTACATCGAGCACAACCGCATCAGCGGTGGTATCTGGTACCGTGGCCTACCGATCGCAAAGGCTTACCAGCCGGGCTATGGTAACAGCGAAGCGGTGATCCTGATGGCCGGGTTCGAGACCGAGAAACAGCTGCGCATCACCTACAGCTACGATATCACCATCAGTAAGCTCACTATGAAGAGCGCCGGGGCGCACGAGCTGAGCTTGATCTATGAGTGGCCGCGGCGCGCGAAGGCCCGTAAGCATCGGGTGGTCCCGTGTCCAAAGTTCTAGGACCGTTCGCGCCGTTGAGCGAGGTGAAGAGCAGCCCTCCGATCATCCACCTACGCTGAAGCTTCGGCGGAAGCATCGGATCACATCCGCTCCGGTACATCGATACCCAGGCACCACATGGATCTCTTCACGGCATTGGAAACTGCGCGCGTGAGGGCCAGTCGAAAGTCCCGTTTGGTCGTATCGGCCTCTTTCAACACATCCACCGTCTGGTAGAATCCATTGAAGGCTTTTACCAGTTCGTAGGTATGATTGGCCAGGGCGGAGGGGTCGAGTTTCTCAGCGGCCTCTTCCAGAACAGCGGGACAGCGATGTAGGAGCTTGATGATCTCCCGCTCCACGGGCAGTGTGGCCACCTCGAGCGCTATCGCAGGTGATGCTCCCGTCGCCTCCGCCTTGCGCAGCAGGTTTCGCGAACGCGCGTAAGCGTACTGGATGAAGGGTCCGGTATGGCCTTGCAGATCGATGCTTGCTGCCGGATCGAACAGCATGCGCTTCTTCGGGTCTACCTTCAAGAGGAAGTATTTCAGCGCGCCTAGACCGATCATTTCGAACAGCGCGGCTTTCTCCTCGGGGCTTAGTTCAGCGAGCTTCTCGCTCAACTCCTCCCCTTTCTTGCGCGCCTCCTGCACCACTTCTTCGACCAGGTCATCAGCATCCACCACAGTGCCTTCGCGGCTCTTCATCTTACCGGACGGAAGATCCACCATACCGTAGCTGAGGTGGAAGAGTTCATCGGCCCACGCGAATCCCAGTTTCTTCAGGATGATGAAGAGGACCTTGAAGTGGTAGTCCTGTTCGTTCCCGACGGTGTAGATCAACTTGGAAAGGCCGGGGAACTCCTCGAAACGCTTGATGGCAGTACCGATGTCCTGCGTCATGTACACGCTGGTGCCATCGCGCCGAAGCAGTACCTTCTCATCCAGACCCTCCGTGGTGTTGTCCACCCACACAGCGCCATCCTTCTCGTAGAACACGCCACGTTCTTTCCCTTTCAGCACGTCTTCCTTACCGAGCACGTAGGTCTGGCTCTCGTAGTAGTTCTTGTCGAAGGTGACG
>DAOORM010000425.1:0-2380 GCA_035389265.1 Flavobacteriales bacterium
TGGCGTACACCTCCGGGTGGTTCTCCGCTGCACTGATCAAGCGTGCGATGGCTGGCCAGTTCTGTGGTGTCAACTTCTTCGCTTCGCCGTTCACCTGCGCGCTCAGGTCGAAGTCGGCCTTCTCCAGCATGTCGTTGATCATGCCCTGGAGGCCCATCGCGCGACCATCATCGGGATGGTAGAGCCGCGTGATGCCGTAGGCGTGCAGCTCCTCGATCTCGCTCGGCAGGATGGTGCCACCGCCGCCGCCGAAGATCTTGATGTGCCCCGCGCCTTTCTCCTTCAGCAGGTCGAACATGTACTTGAAGTACTCCACGTGCCCGCCCTGGTAGCTGGTCATGGCGATGGCGTGCGCGTCCTCCTGGATCGCGGTGTTCACCACGTCCTCCACGCTGCGGTCGTGCCCCAGGTGGATCACCTCGGCGCCGGTGCTCTGGATGATCCGCCGCATGATGTTGATCGCGGCATCGTGGCCGTCGAAGAGCGAGGCGGCGGTGACGACGCGGATCTTGTTCTTGGGGACGTAGGGGGCGGCTTGCACGAAGGTGGACATGGGTATGGCGGCGGGCTGGTGCCCGGGAATGGCGCGAAGTTACCGGTGGGGAACAAGATTCAAGGCGCAAGTGTCAAGACGCAAGACACAAGGGGATCTCGACCGGTGGACCTTTATCACTTGAACCTTGAGTCTTATGACCTGAGACTTACCCGGGCCGCCGGAATGTATCGCATCACCGTGCGTGATGAGCGGGGTGGGGTGATGGGCGCGACATGGGTGAAGGAATAGACCATCCCTTGGGGCGTTACATTACGCCGCAACGGCATTGAACGGACATGCGGATCCTGCTCTTCGTTCCCCTTCTGTTCCTGCACATTGCCACCTACGCCTGCACCGTCTTCAAGACCACCCACGAGGGCCGCACCTACATCGGCTGCAACGAGGATGCGTGGAGCATCAATGCGCAGGTGCGTTTCGTGCAAGGGCGCAATGGTGAATATGGGGCCATCTACTTCGACCACTTCAATGGCCACCCGCTGCGGCAGCAGGGACCCCAGTTGGGCATGAACGAGGCCGGACTGGTGTTCGATGGGCTGACCATCCAACCCCAACAGGTGACACCCGTTCCGGGCAAGCAACAGGTGCGGTTCGATGACCTGATGCCGATGCTGATGCGCACCTGCGCCACGGTGCATGAGGCCGCAACACGGTTGCGCACGTACGACTTCAGCGGGCTGACCCGGTCCATGCTCTTCTTTGCGGACCGCAACGGCGACTACCTGATCGTGGAGAACGATACCATGATCCTGGGCCACGACCCGGCCTATGCGGTGGGCAACTGGCGCATGGGCAATTGCAGCGATCCGGCCGCGATCCCCATCCCGCGATTGCAGGCCGGGCGCGAACTGCTACTGAGCGGGAACGGAGCATCGTTCGAGGAAGCCGAAAAAGTGCTTTCCACGATGACCGTCTGCCGCCCGAAGTTGGGCGAAGGCACCTTGTTCAGTGTGCTGTTCGATCCGCAAGCAGCCAAGGCCCACCTCTACTTCTACCACGACTTCAGCGAGCGCGTCACCTTCGACCTGAAGGAGGAACTGGCCAAGGGTGACCGCACGGCGGACATGGCCTCGCTCTTCGGGCCGCGTCCCGAATACGAACGGCTGAAGCGCTACCTCACGCCCTTCCACCAGCGGTGGTTGTGGTGGGCAATGGCTATGGTCGGCGTCGTCGCCTTGATGGCCGGGTTCTGGGCGATAGGACTTTTCGTTGCATGGCTCATCGCCTCGATCCGCGCACGCTCCTTGCGAACAGGGCTGCCGTGGTCCGTGATGGGCACAGGAGCAGCGCTCACGCTCTTCCTGGTGGCGATGCTGCTGATGGTGGAAGGCGTGTACTACTTCGGCCTCGGCACAGCGGTGGACGACATGCATCCGCTGCTGCGTTGGGCGCCCTTGGCCTTGATGGTGTGCACAGGATGGATGCTTATACGATCCCACACCGGAGCACGCCTCCGCGTGCCCTTGCGCGTGCTCGCCGGCACCCAGCTGGTCCTCCTCGGTTGTCTGCTGTACTGGGGAATGCTGTGGCCATGACGGCGGTCCGGTGACCACCCGCGGAGCGCGACGGTGAACGACAGTTTCCTGCCGGTGTGCGTGCCTGTCAACGGCAGCAGCGCCTCGGGCAACGTGGGCACATCGTTCGGAGGGTCCACACGAGCGTAGCTGCAGTGGGACCAGGCCCTACCGAGGCAGGCGCCATTGGAGCCCACCGATCCATACTTGGGCCGCCATAACCAGCGATCAGGAACAGCAAGGCGCTGCGCAGGGGATGAAGTTCGGCTGAACGGCGCTGCGGTCCCGAGATGATCATCCGGGGGCTTGCGGA
>DAOORM010000426.1:0-2378 GCA_035389265.1 Flavobacteriales bacterium
CGGCGTGGTCGGTGTGAGCAACATCATGCTGGTGATCGTGCGTGAGCGCACGCAGGAGATCGGCATCCGGCGCAGCCTCGGCGCCACCCCCGCCAATATCACCGCACAGATCATGCTCGAGGCCCTCACCCTCACCTTCATCGCCGGCTACATCGGGTTGGTGAGCGGTGTCTTCCTGCTCGAAGGCATCAACGCCATGGGCATCGATAGCGACTTCTTCGCCCGACCCGAAGTGGACCTCACCGTGGCGGTGGTGTCCTTGGTCGTGCTCATCGTCTGTGGCCTCTTCGCAGGCCTCGTACCCGCCCGTCGCGCGTTGGCCATCCGGGCCGTGGAAGCCCTGCGCAGCGGCACTTGAACCCATCATCACCTGCACCCATGAAACGTTTCCGTCGCATCCTGTTCATCGGCCTTGGGGTCGGGCTCTTCCTGTGGACCTTGTGGTTCCTCTATCAGAAGAGCGCTGAGAAACCCGTGGAGTTCACCGTGGAGAAACCGCGCAAGCATGAACTGGTACGCAAGACAGTGGCCAACGGTAGCATCGTACCGCGCAAGGAAGTGCTGATCAAACCGGTCGTGAGCGGGATCATCCTCGAACTCTACGTGGAGGCTGGCCAGCAGGTGAAGAAGGGGGATCAACTGGCCAAGATCCAGATCGTGCCCGACATGCTCTCGCTCAGTCAGGCCGAACAGCGCGTGCGCAGCGCGGAGATCAACTTGCAGAACGCGCAGATGACCTTCGACCGTAACAAACCGCTCGCCGATAGAGGGGTGATCAGCGCGAGCGAGATGCAGGGCTACGACATCGGCCTGCGCAACGCCAAGCAGGAGCTGGACGGCGCCAAGGAAGCACTGCAAGTGGTGCGCGATGGCATCAGCCGCACCAGCGCGGGTAACACCATCGTGCGTTCCACCATCAATGGCATGGTGCTGGACGTACCGGTGAAGGAAGGCAACAGCGTCACCGAGCGCAACAACTTCAACGAGGGCACCACCATCGCCACCATCGCCGACATGAACGACCTGATCTTCCAGGGCAAAGTGGACGAGAGCGAAGTGGGCAAGGTGAAGCTGGGCATGCCCGTGGTGCTCACCGTGGGCGCCGTGGCCGGGGCGAAGTGGGACGCCCAACTCGAGTATATCGCACCGAAAGGCGTGGAAGATCAGGGCGCCATCCAGTTCGAGATCCGCGCGGCCGTGAAGCTCAACGAAGGGCAGACCCTCCGCTCGGGCTACAGCGCCAATGCCGACATCGTGCTGGAACGGAAAGCCGATGCCCTAGTGATCCCCGAGGGCATCGTCACCTTCAATATCAAAGGGGATAGTGCCTTCGTGGATGTGAAGGAGGGTGAAGGTTGGAAGAAGACCTACATCAAGACCGGCCTGAGCGATGGCCTGGACATCGAGGTGCTGGAAGGCATCACCATGGACACGGAGATCAAAGGGCTGAAGAAGGACGAAGCGCCAGAGGAGACCACGGAATAAGTCGGCTGCTCGATCGGATCGTGCAACTTCGCAGGCATGATCCGATCATTCCTTTCCCTTGCGCTGTTCCTCGCCAGCGCGCTGCACCTTTCCGCTCAGCGGCCGGACCTAGCGGCTTTGGATGCGTACATCGCTGATGCGGTGGTGAAATTCGATCAGCCAGGACTGGCCGTGGGCATCGTGCAGGATGGCGCGCTGATCTGGAGCAAGGGCTATGGCAAACTGGATCTGGCCAAGGCCGACCCCGTGACACCGAACTCCGTGTTCTACTGCGCCAGTATCAGCAAGGCGTTCACAGCATGTGCGGTGGGCCTGCTGGTGGATGAGGGCAAACTCGGGTGGAACGACCCGGTGCGCAAGCACATGCCCGAGTTCGCCACGCCGCTCCCCTACATCACCGAGCAATTCCTGGTGAAGGACCTGTTGTGCCACCGCAGCGGATGGATCACCTTCGATGGCGACTTGTTGTGGTACGGCACGAACTACGATCAGCAACAGATCCTCGCGCGCCACGCCCAGGAACCGATGACGTTGCCCTTCCGCGATGAGTTCGGCTACAGCAACCTGATGTTCATCGCTGCGGCGCAACTGATCGAACGCGTTAGCGGCATGACCTGGGACCAGTTCATCACCACGCGCATCTTCCAGCCCTTGGGCATGGACCGCAGCCGCGTGGAGACCGCGGATCTCGTCGGCATGACCGATGTGGCTCTACCGCATGTGCGGAAAGGACAGGACCCGAACAGCCCGCAAAAGAGCATGCCCTACCAAGCCTTGCAAGGGGCCGATGGCGCCTGCGGTGTCATGAGCACGGTGACCGACTTGGCGAAATGGGACGCCATGTGGGCCAATGAAGGTCTAGTGAACGGCAAGCCTTTCTTGTCCAACGACTC
>DAOORM010000427.1:0-2372 GCA_035389265.1 Flavobacteriales bacterium
TTGCTGCTCATGTCCACGGGCGGGCCGTTCGAGAAATTCTCGTGGGCCAAGTACTTCGGGCGCGGAGGTGTGGGACTACCGCCGGATCAATGCCCGCCGTTGAACGAATTGATCGAGACCTTCGAGCGCGTCCATACGAAAGCTGTTGAGCACATCGCGGCCTTGCCGAATGACGCCCTCGACGGGCCGAACCTCACCGGTATCGCGATGATCGGCACGACACTCCGCGATGTCATCATCCACGGTATCCGGCACGAGGCCTTGCACACCGGGCATTTGAGCTGGTCGTGCAAGTTGCACGGCATAGCCACCATGTAAGGCCCGCCAAGGGCTCGGTGGAGGTACATTTGCGCTCTTTCACGGATCATGTCGTACCGCGTACCCATAGATCGTCTTCGACAACCATTCGATGCCTTGCTCGGTGCGCAGACCACCGGTGGTGTCCTCCTATTCCTAGCTGCCGTCGCGGCCATGATCTGGGCGAATTCGGCCTATGCGGAAGGCTACCACCATTTCTGGGAGCAACACATCGTGCTGGGCAGTCCGGAGTGGAACCTCGACCTCAGCCTCCATCATTGGATCAATGATGGGATGATGGCGATGTTCTTCTTCGTGGTGGGCTTGGAATTGAAGCGTGAGATGGTGGCCGGCGAACTGTCACGTCCGCGTGATGCCATGCTTCCGATCGCGGCGGCCGTGGGGGGCATGATGGTTCCTGCTGCGTTCTATTTGATCGAGAATCCTTCGGGCCCGGCGCAAGCGGGTTGGGGGATACCTATGGCCACGGACATCGCCTTCGCGCTAGGCCTCATGGCCCTCTTGGGCAACCGGGTACCCTTGGCCTTGAAAGTGTTCCTGACCACGCTTGCCGTCGCTGATGACCTTGGGGCGGTGGTGGTGATCGCCTTATTCTATACCTCGGACATCTCCATGCTCAACTTGGGCATCGGAATGGGCATCCTGGGCATCATGATCGCGGGGAACCGCTTGGGTGTGCGCAGTCCTTGGTTCTATGCGATCTTCGGCATCGGTGGCGTATGGACGGCCTTCCTCATGAGCGGCGTGCATGCGACCATCGCTGGCGTATTGGCCGCCTTCACCATACCGGGTATCCCAAAGGTGGACGAGATGGTCTTCGTCCGAAGGATGCGGCTGTACCTCTTCAGCTACGCTAACCAAGACACGCCCGACAAGGGTATCCGCACGGCGGACCAGATCCACGATCTGGAGCGGATGAACCGGTTGACCGAATACGCGAGCACGCCCTTGCAGAACTTGGAGCATGCGTTGCATCCATTGGTCACCTACATCATCCTCCCACTCTTCGCACTAGCCAACGCTGGTGTGGTGTTGCCGGATGACTTCGTCGGTGCTTTAGGCACGCCAGTGGCCCTCGGTGTTGGGCTGGGCTTGGTGTTGGGCAAGCCGATCGGCGTTCTCTTGATGTCGTTCCTCATGGTGCGTTTCGCTGGCGCAAGGCTCGGAAGCGGTGTCACCTGGCGCCACATGATCGGTGCTGGCTTGCTGGCAGGCATCGGCTTCACCATGTCCTTGTTCGTGAACGAACTGGCGTTCTCCGATGCGATCCTTCAGCAGGAGGCCAAGCTCGGTGTGCTTTGCGCCTCGCTTCTAGCTGGCGTGCTCGGCTACGTCTGGCTGGTCCGCACGCCGACACGGAGATCCAGCACGGAAGACTAACGCCCCATCCATGGGAGCGCCATCACGTCCCTCGAATAACGCGGTCACCCTACAGACCTGGGTGCTGATCGTCGGGGTGGCACTGATGGGGGTGAAGCTCCTCGCGTGGCACATCACGGGCAGTAACACCATCCTGGGTGATGCCTTGGAGAGCGTGGTGAACATCGTGGCTGGCGCCTTCGCACTGTACAGCTTGATCCTCACCGCGAAGCCGCGCGACCGCGAACATCCGTATGGGCATGGCAAGGTCGAATTCATCTCAGCGGGACTGGAAGGTGGCTTGGTGATCATGGCGGGGGTGCTCATCATCTGGCGTTCGGCCCATTCCATGGCCCATGCGCAAGGCCCCTCGGAACTAGGCGCGGGCATCGGGCTCACAGCCCTCACGGGCAGCGTGAACCTCGTGATGGGCTTGCTCTTGAAGAAGCGCGCCCGTGAGGTCCACTCCATCACCATGGAGGCGAGTGGCACCCACTTATTGAGCGATGCGTGGAGTACAGGAGCAATGGTGCTTGGGCTTGCCGTGATCGCGATCACCGACATCCTTTGGTTGGATGCGGTGTTCGCCATGGTCTTCGCGTTGTTCATCATCTACAGCGGCGCACAAGTCCTACGCCGTGCGGTGGCGGGGATCATGGACGAGGCCGACCTGGACCTTGCCGCGCGTGTGATCG
>DAOORM010000428.1:0-2367 GCA_035389265.1 Flavobacteriales bacterium
GCCATGCTGCCCAAGCCGAGTTGGAGCACGGTGCCTTTATCCTTCATGCGGTCCTGGCGGGTCTTGCGGATGTCGGCCACGAGCCCTTTCAAGGCCTCGTCGTTCGGTTGTGCATCGGCCAGCAGTTGTTCCAACAGCGCCACACCCGCCTCTAGGTTCTTCTCCAAACCGCTCAGGGTAACATAGCAGCGGTCCTCCGTGGTGGTGGCGCTGAGCGTGAGACCGAGCTTGAAGAGCTCCTTCTTGAGGTCGGTGGGACTGAGTTTGGATGTTCCGAGGTACTCGAACAGGCTCGTCGCGATCTCCAGTTCGCGGTCGTGGTTGGTGCCCATTTCCGCGATGTAGCGGAGGCTGAAGAGATCGTTGGTCGGGTTCGCCACACTGAGCAGTTCCACACCGTTCTTGAGCGCAGTGCGTTGGATAGCGGTGGCGTAGTCCACGAATTCGGGTTCCATCGTGGTGCTCGGCATCTTCTCCCAGTCGGTACGCCAAGCGCTCTTGCCGTCGCGCTTGATGTCGATCGCCGTGATCTTGGGCTTCTCCACCTTGTGCACATCGGACTTCTCCCCGTTGCGTTTGAATACGGCCACGTGGTTGTCCTTCAAGTGTTGGTTCGCGAAGGCGACCACTTCGGCCTTCGTGATCTTGGCCATGCGGTCGTACAAGTCCACCTCTTCGCTCCAGCGCTTCTTAAGGACGAAGGCATCGGTCATGGCACCGGCGCTGCGTGCGTTGTTCTCGCCCCAGCTGCGCATGCGGCGTTGGCGCAGGTCGTTCACCACGGCCTCGATGAGCCAATCGTCGAATCGCCCTTCGCGCAAGGCTGCTACTTCGCCCAGCAGCAGGTCGCGCACCTGATCGAGGGTCTGCCCTTCCTTCGGTTCGCCGCTGACCTGGATGATCGAATAGTCGTTGGAAATGCTGCTGTACGCGTTCGCGCTAAGCACCTTCTGGGCTTGCAACAAGTTCAGATCGATGAGGCCTGCACTGCCATTGGAGAGGATGCCATCGATGAGTTGCAGCATGATCGGATCCGCGGTGTGCTGGCCGCCGACGCGCCAAGCCAGATCCACCCACTCGGCTTCGGGACCGGAGACCTCCGCGATGATGGGCGCAGCGATGGGTGCTTCTGGCGTGAAGGTGAAGTCAGGCACGTAGCCCTTCTCCCACTTGCCGAAATACTTGTCCACCAAGGCGATCGTGCGATCATAGTCGATGTCGCCAGCGAGGATCACGGCCATGTTGTTCGGCACGTAGTAGGTATCGAAGAACTCGTGGATCTTCACCATGCTCGGGTTCTTCAGGTGCTCCCCGGTACCGATCGTGGTCTGTGTCCCGTAGGGATGGTTCGGGTAGAGCAGCTCGTTCAACTTCTTGTAGGCGGTGCGACCATCGTTGTCCTGGGCCCGGTTGAACTCCTCGTAAACGGTCTCCAATTCGGTGTGGAAGAGGCGCAACACGGCCTCCTGCATGCGCTCGCTCTCGATGGCCATCCACCGCTCTAACTCGTCGCTGGGGATATCGTTGATGTAGACCGTACGCTCGGTGCTGGTGTAGGCGTTGGTGCCCCGCGCTCCGATGCTCTTGATCATCTTGTCGTACTCGTTGGGGATGGCATAGGCGGCGGCCACGGTGCTGAGGCTGTCGATGCGGCGGTAGATGCGATCGCGCTCGGCCTCGTCGGTGGTACGGCGGCGCTCCTCGTAGGCATCGCTGATCTGCTTCAGCACGGCGCTCTCCTTGGCCCAATCGGTGGTGGCGATGCGGCTGGTGCCTTTGAAGAGCATGTGCTCCAAGTAGTGGGCCAAGCCGGTGGCATCGGCGGGGTCGTTCTTGCTACCCGCCCGTACGGCGATGTTGGTCTGGATACGCGGTGCATCGGTGTTCCGGCTGAGCCATACCTGCAGACCGTTGTCCAAGGTGTAGATACGCGCCTGTAGCGGATCGCCGGGCACGGAGGTGAAGGTGTAGGTCTTTCCGCTCAGGTTGGACGGTGAAGTCTGCGCGTGAGCGGCAGCGATGCCGGAGACCGCCATGGTGGTGAACAGGATGGAACGCATGAGGAGTGGAATGGAAGGAACGAAGGTCCGGAAAACGATCGGACCTACGCCACCGAAGTGATGAAAGCCGTCGATCAGCCGTGCATGGTGGGGGCCTTGCCATAGCGCGCGACCACCTCGGCCTCGAAGGCCAGGAACTGCTTCCAGCGCGCATCTACATCCACGCGTCCACCGAACTGGCGGGCGAAACCGATGAAGGTGGTGTAATGGCCGGCCTCGCTGATCATGAGTTCCCGGTAGAACTCCCGCAGTTCCGCATCGTCCACTTCTTCGGTGAGGACCTTGAAGCGCTCGCAGCTGCGGGCCT
>DAOORM010000429.1:0-2365 GCA_035389265.1 Flavobacteriales bacterium
GGTGGTGCTCTGGCGCGTGGGACGTTGGTACCTGCGCATGATGGCCCTGCGCACGCATCGACAAGCACGCCAGCCTGTTGTGCATCGCACACCGATCCCACGAAAGCAAGTGATCGGTGTGGTGACGATCCTCTTGCTGCTGATCTTCTCGAAGCAGTTCTACCTCGCCAGCATGACGAGCTATTTCACGTTCTACCTCATGGGCGAGTTCGGGCTTACCGTTCAAGCGGCACAGATCCAGTTGTTCCTCTTCCTGTTCGCCGCAGCGGTGGGAACGCTCGTAGGTGGCCTGCTCGGTGATCGGCTCGGGTACCGCACCATCATTTGGATCTCCATCCTTGGTGCGGCTCCCTTCACCCTGCTCCTGCCCTACGCCGATGCCTTCTGGACCACCGTGCTCGCCGTGTTGGCGGGCTTCATCCTGGCCTCTGCGTTCTCCGCGATCCTTGTTTATGCGCAACTGCTGATCCCTGGCCGCGTCGGTCTGGTGTCCGGCCTGTTCTTCGGCTTCGCGTTCGGCATGGCAGGGATCGGGTCGGCCGTTCTTGGCGCACTCGCGGATGCCACGAGCATCAACACCGTTTTTACGGTCTGTTCCTTCCTTCCGCTACTGGGTCTGCTGTGCGCGTTCCTGCCGCGCGAACAGCGCGTATGATCACAATGTGCTGTTCAGGAGCTTGCCGCTGGAGATGAGCTTGTGCAGGTAGGGCCGCGCCAAGGTGTTCTTGATGGCCTGCACATGGCTCATGCTGTGGCAGTCGCTTCCCAGGAACTCGTAATGGCCGTCGTCCACCAAGCGCTCGGCGATGTCCTTCGCACCCGGGCCGTAAGCTCCTGCCAGTGCGATGGTGTTCAGTTGAAAAAGGACGCCACGCTCCTTCAGACGCAAGTACTTCTCGTAGTCGTTGTGCCAGAAGCCATAACGCTCCGGATGCGCCAGCACAGGACGATACCCGGCGGTCTGCATGGTGAATATGACCTGCAACAACATGTTCGGCTCGCTGATGAAGGGCAGCTCGAACAGCAGGTAGTTGTCGCCGAAAGTGAGCACTTTGCGATCGGTGACCTTCTGCTCCAGTTCGTGGTCGAGGTAATATTCCGCTGCCGCATCCACCTCCATGGCGATGCCTCTGCGCTTGGCCTCCTCGCGCACCCGCTCCAGCCCACCGAGGATGATCTCCGGGGTGTTCTTGTAGCCATCGGCCATGTTGTGCGGGGTGGTCACCACTTTGGTGTAGCCCAACTCGGCCATGGCGGTGAGCAGCTCCATGCTCTGGTCCATGGTCTGTGCGCCATCGTCAATGCCGGGTATGAAGTGCGAGTGGACATCGCACCGGAGCACGCTCAGGTCAGCATCGCCGAGCGGTGCTTCCCTGGAACCGAAGAGTTTACTGAAGAGGCCCATGTCGAAGGGTACAAAGCTCGTCAGGAATGGCGGTCTTCCGCCGGAATTCGCTTACGCAACGAAAGTCAGGGTCACCGGCCGTACTGCGCGTCGTAGTAGCTTCGGTAGGCACCGCTGGTCACGTGGTCCAGCCATTCGGTGTTGGCCAGGTACCAGTCCACCGTGCGCTCCAAGCCCACTTCGAAGGTGATGCTCGGCTTCCACCCTAGCTCTCGTTCGATCTTGCCTGCATCGATGGCATAACGCAAGTCGTGCCCGGCGCGGTCGGTCACATAGGTGATCAGCTTGGCGCTCTCCCCTTCCGCACGGCCCAGCTTCCGGTCCATGATGCCGCAGAGCAAGTGGACCAGGTCGATGTTCTTCCACTCGTTGTGGCCACCGATGTTGTAGGTCTCGCCGTTCTTGCCGGTATGGAAGATGGTGTCGATGGCGCTGGCGTGGTCCTCCACCCACAGCCAGTCGCGCACGTTCTCGCCCTTGCCGTACACGGGCAGCGGCTTGTTGTTGCGGATGTTGTTGATCATGAGCGGGATCAACTTCTCCGGGAAGTGGTGACTGCCGTAGTTGTTGCTGCAGTTACTCACTACGAAGGGCAGCTTGTAGGTGTTGCCGTAGGCTCGCACGAAATGGTCACTGGCCGCCTTGCTCGCGCTGTAGGGGCTCTGTGGGTCGTAGGGCGTGGTCTCCAGGAAGAGGCTGTCATCATGGAGGGAGCCATAGACCTCGTCGGTGGATACGTGGTAGAAACGCTTGTCTTCAAAATTGCCTTTCCATGCTTCCTTGGCGGCGTTCAGCAAGGTCACCGTGCCGAAGACATTGGTGCGTACGAAGGAGAGCGGGTCGTTGATGCTGCGGTCCACGTGGCTTTCGGCAGCGAGGTGAAGGACGCCGTCGATGGCGAATTCCTTGAACACCTTGGCCACCGCTTCGGCATCGCAGATATCGGCCTTGACGAACACG
>DAOORM010000430.1:0-2364 GCA_035389265.1 Flavobacteriales bacterium
GGAGACCACCGGTACGGATGAACGCACAGCGGAGTTGGTCGGCTTGGCCTTCAGTTGGAAGGCCCATGAAGGTCATTATGTGGCCTTGCCCGCCGATCGTTCGGAAATGCAGCGGATCCTCGGGATCTTCAAGCCTGTGCTGGAGAATGAGGCCATCGGCAAGGTGGCCCAGAACGCGAAGTACGACCTGCGCGTACTGGAGAATCACGGCGTACAGGTGAAGGGCCCGCTGTTCGATACCATGGTGGCCCACTTCCTGCTGAAGCCCGACCAACAGAAGCATGGGATGGACTACCTGAGCGAGACCTACCTCGGCTACCGTCCCGTGAGCATCACCACCCTCATCGGCGAGAAGGGTAGGGGCAAGGTGCAAAAGAGCATGCGCGATGTGGATGTGGAGGTGGTGAAGGAGTATGCTGCGGAGGATGCCGACATCACCTGGCAACTGGCCGGTACCTTCGAGCCGCTGCTCAAGGCCGATGAGGTGGAAGGCCTCTTCCATGATGTGGAGATGCCGCTGGTGCAGGTGCTCGCCGATATGGAATCCGAAGGGATCCGCATCGATATACCGGCCTTGGCACAGTTCAGTGAGGAGCTCGGCGCCGATCTTTTGCGCTTGCAGGATGAGATCCACGCCGCTTGTGGGGTGCCCTTCAATATCGATAGTCCCAAGCAGTTGGGGGATGTGCTCTTCGAGACCCTGAAGCTCGGTGAAGGCAAGGTGAAGAAGACGGCGAAGACAGGCCAGTACCAGACCAGCGAGGATGTCCTACAAGAGCTGAGCAACACGCATCCGCTCATCCCGTTGATCCTGGACTATCGCAGCCTGCGCAAGCTGAAAGGAACATACGTGGACACACTGCCCGAGGCCGCCGATCCCATCACGCACCGGGTACACACCAGCTACCTGCAGACCGTGGCCGCGACCGGACGATTGGCCAGCAATGACCCGAACCTGCAGAACATCCCGATCCGCACGGAGAAAGGGCGGGAGATCCGGAAAGCCTTCGTACCACGTGATCGGGACCACCTCCTTCTCAGCGCCGACTACTCTCAGATCGAACTGCGCATCATCGCCCACATGAGCGGCGATCACAACATGCAGGAGGCCTTCCGCCACGGGCTCGATATCCATGCCGCAACGGCCGCCAAGGTGTTCAACGTGGACATCGCCGCCGTAACGCGTGAACAGCGCAGCCGGGCCAAGGCTGT
Organism: Flavobacteriales bacterium; assembly: GCA_035389265.1. GTDB lineage: Bacteria > Bacteroidota > Bacteroidia > Flavobacteriales_F > PHOS-HE28 > PHOS-HE28. The sequence goes on from DAOORM010000430.1 coordinate 1,213, forward strand.
CAACTTCGGGATCGCATACGGTCAGGGCGCGTTCGGCCTGAGTCAGAACCTCGGTATCCCCCGCGCGGAAGCCAAGCAGATCATCGATGACTACTTCGCCCAGTTCCCCGGGGTGCGCAACTATATGGACGAGATGATCGGGTTCTGCCGGACGCACGGGTACATCAAGACCCTCATGGGTCGCAGACGGTATCTGCCTGACATCACCAGCGCCAATAACACGGTGCGCGCACAAGCCGAAAGGATCGCCATCAACGCACCTATGCAAGGGTCGGCAGCGGACATCATCAAAGTGGCCATGGTCAATATCCACCGCGACCTGAAGCAGCGTGGATCACGGAGTAGGCTTCTGCTTCAAGTGCACGATGAACTTGTCTTCGATGCGCATCTGAGCGAAGTGGAGGAGTTGAAGGGGTTGGTACGTGATCGGATGCAGGGCGCCATGGACCTGGCTGTGCCGTTGGTTGTTGACATGGGCGTGGGGAAAAACTGGCTCGAGGCGCACTAGGGGCCCACTGATCACAGGGGACCTTTACACCCGACTCCCTTTCAACCCATGAACTTCATGTGCAAACACTCTTGGCCGGTCGCCGTTCTGGTGGCTGCCTCCCTTGTCGGCTGCGGCAGCGAACCCGCTGCTCAGGACCAACTGAACGTGGATGCCACAGTGGACAGCACCAAGGCCGAACGCCTGGCCACGACCAAGAAGATCTTCTACAACATCCCGTCGCCCATGGAGACGGCGGCTTTGCTGAAGAAGGCAGGTGCGGAATACAACAGCAAGATCCTGAACGACGTGAAGAACGTGGACCGCTATACCGCCGCGAGCCAACAGGCCCTCAACTTGGGCGTGTACGGTGCCGACCTGAGCTACGCCAGCGTGTTCAACCACACACAAGAGAGCATGTTCTACACCTCCTGCTCCCGCAAGTTGGCCGACCGTCTTGGAGTGACCAGTGCGTTCAACGATAGCACGTTGGAGCTGATGCAGTCCAAGATGAACGATCGCGATGCCTTGCTCGACATCATCAGTGAGACGTATTGGGATGTGGATGCTTATCTGAAGGACAACGGTCGGGACAACATCAGTGCCTTGATGATCGCCGGCGGCTGGGTCGAAGGTCTGTACATCGCTACCCAGGTCTCGGCTTC
>DAOORM010000431.1:0-2362 GCA_035389265.1 Flavobacteriales bacterium
ATAACCCGTTCACATCGCCGGTGCTGTTCGACCTCGTCAAGGTCTTTCCCGAGGTCGCTTATTATGTGAGGGATGTGTTGCGCGACCGTTCCGGTACGATCTGGATCGCGGGGGAGTTCGGTCTCTTTCAGCTCGGCATGCGGCCCGAGCTGTTCCAACGTTATCTACACATGCCCAAAAGTGCCCTGCACGATGGATTCAGGATACGGGGCATGGTGGAGAACCAGGGCCGGTTGCACGTGAACACCGAGACACAGGGTTATTGGATACTCGATGCCGCGACCGGAGGAGTGCTTCGTTCCGATACCACGCCTGCGGTCAGGCAGATGATGGTGTCCGATGGCGCCGGTGGTCTATGGCGAGGCCTCCGGAACAAGGTGGCACATGAAGATGTCTCGGGCCGGGTGGACCGCGTGGTCCTCTCCGCGTCGAACGAAGCATATGCGTGCTGGAGCGCAGCGCCGCTCACCGGTGGGCGCTTGCTCCTTGGGTCTGAGAAGGGACTTCGGCTGACGGAGCCGGGCAGCGATACATCGCGCACGCTGGCCACGGGCTCGGACGCGCTCGACAACGCATGGGTGTGGCATCTGGCGTTGGACCCTCTGGATGGCGTGTTCGCCTGCACCGCCGCAGGTCTCTTCAGGCTGGATGCGAACGGCCACTTCCTGGAGCGCTGGTGGCCCGGCGCTTCCCGGACTACGGATGCCGGGCATTTCCTGCCCGCCGATGATATCCGTTATCTATACGCTGACAGCATCGGTACGTTCTGGCTCGCCACCGCCACACAGGGTCTGATCCGCTGGGACCGCGAGAAGGGAGAGGTACGTAGGATCGGACAGCGCGAAGGCATGCCGGTAGCGAGCATCCATGCCATCTACCCGGATGATCTGGGCCACCTCTGGATGCCGACGGACAACGGCCTTGTTCGCTATCATCCGATCACGGATCAGGTGAAGATCTTCACCACGGCCGATGGTATCACCTCCAACGAGTTCAACCGCCTTGCTCATGCACGCGGTGCCGACGGTCGGTTCTATTTCGGTGGCATTGATGGTGTCACGGTGTTCCATCCCGCGGCCATGCAGGCCTCTCCCGCTGCTCCAATGGCGCCGCTGGTCCTTAAGGAGGTGTTCGTACAGCAGGACGACCGCAACGTTCCGGTGGACCGCACAACGCCATTGCTGGAAGGATCTCCGCTCATCCTGACGCCTGGGGACCGCTTTTTCACAGTGGACTTCGCGCTTTTGAGCTTCCAGGATCCGGCCCTCATCCGATACGCGTGGCGCATGGACGGCATTGATTCGGACTGGAACGTGCAGAGCGAACCCCACTTGCGCTTCACCTCGATGCCCTACGGTGATCACGTGCTCCGCATCAAGGCCCAGGACGCTGAGGGCCGATGGTCCGATGAGCTGAAGATCCCCATCACCATGATCAGACCTGTGTATTTCCGATGGTGGTTCATCATGGTGTTCGTGCTCTTGGTAGCCGGTGCCACGTACGCCGTGGTGCACTTCCGCGAACAGCAACTGCGCCGCATGATCCGCATGCGCGATCGCATCGCCACCGACCTGCACGATGAAGTAGGCAGCAACCTCAGCAGCATCGTGCTCTTCAGCACGGCCGTGAGCAAGCACACCGAAGCCTTGCCCGAATACGCCACCGGCATGTTGCAACGGATGAAGGAGAACAGCAAACGTGCCATGGAGAGCATGAACGACATCGTCTGGAGCGTGAACAGCGGGCATGATTCCATGGAAGACCTGCTGGACCGCATGCACGCCTATGCGGAACCGTTGTGCGAAGCCGCAGGGATCGGCCTGGAGTTCAACATCGACGCGGGCCCGCTCACGCGGAAGCTGGCCATGGAACAGCGCAAGAACCTTTACCTCATCTTCAAGGAAGCGGTAAGCAATGCCGTGCGCCATAGCCGTTGCGAAGGGATCAAGGTCGCCTTGCGCATGGTGAACGGGCGGATCGAACTCGTGGTGGAAGACGATGGCGTTGGCTTGCCGGAGGCGACGGCACGAGGCGTGTCCCTCGGTGGCAACGGCCTAGGCAACATGGTGCGAAGGGCAGGCGAGATCGGCGGCGAAGTACAGGTAATGGCCGGTGCGATGAAAGGCACGCGCGTGGTATTCGTATCCATCCCCGCAACGGAATGAGTGGATGTAGTGAGCATGCAAAGCGAAAGGCCTGCTGAACTTTGCGTCCTATGAAGAAGTCCCAGCCATGATCAAGATCGCCATCTTCGAGGACAATCGCGAACAGCGCGATGCGCTCAGTGCGGTGCTGAACGCGGCGGAAGAGCTCGGGGTGGTGGGCGCCTTCAATTCAGCGCACAAGGTGGTGGACGATGTCG
>DAOORM010000432.1:0-2361 GCA_035389265.1 Flavobacteriales bacterium
CCCGACTTCCGAGCGCACGAACGTGCGTTCCACTTGTGCCATCAATTGGAACGCACGTTCGTGCGCTCGGAAGTCGGGGAAACGCATGAGATTGTCGGCGTTCAGGATGGCCACCGTGCTCACATGGTCGAAGTCGAGGCCTTTGGTCACCATTTGCGTACCCACCAGGATGTCCACCGCCCCTTGACCGAATGCGGTCAGGATGCGGTCCAGTGCGTTCTTACCTCGGGTGGTGTCCTGGTCCATGCGTGCGATACGTGCGCTGGGGAAGAATTCGCCGAGCTCCTCCTCGATCTTCTCCGTGCCGAAGCCGAGCATCTGCAGGCGCGGGCTGCCGCATTGTTCACACTTGATGGGCGGAGCGTAGTGCCTGCCGCAATAGTGACAGCGCAGCTGATGCTGGAACTTGTGGTAGGTGAGGCTCACATCGCACTGATCGCATTGTGGCACCCAGCCGCACGATCCACACTGCCACACAGGGACGTATCCTCGTCGGTTCTGGAATACGATCACCTGCTCGCGTTTATCCAGGGCTTGCTGGATCTGTTCTATCAAGGTCGAGGTGAAGTGGCCGCGCATGAGCTTCCTCCGGGCTGCATCGCGCAGATCCACGCGCGTGATCACCGGCATGCGCACATCACCAAAACGCACCAACAACTCCACGGATCCATACTTCCCTTGGCGTGCGTTGTGCAGGCTTTCCATGCTCGGGGTAGCCGAGCCCAGCAGCACCTTGGCCTGGTGCAGACCCGCGAGTACGATGGCCATGTCCCGCGCGTGGTAGCGCGGGGCTGGTTCGTGCTGCTTATAGCTCGGGTCATGCTCTTCGTCCACGACCACCAGTCCAAGCTTGACGAAGGGCAGGAACAAGGCGGACCGCGCCCCCACGATCACCCGGGGGGGTGCATCGCCGGCACAACGCATCCAAAGTGCCGTGCGCTCGTGCTGTGCCATGCGCGAATGGAACACCACCACATCGTCCGCGAAACGAGCACGCAGGCGGGTGATGATCTGGGTGGTCAGGGCGATCTCCGGAAGCAGGTAGAGTACTTGCTCCCCCCGGGATAGCGCCTCCGTGATCAACGTGGTGTACAATTCCGTCTTCCCGCTGGAGGTGACACCTCGAAGAAGCACGACATCGTGCTTTTCGAATGCGTGCTTCACTGCCGTCAACGCATCCTGTTGCGCCGCCGAAAGCACCGGAGGCGGGGTCAACGCGGCCGCGGGATCCGGCCTTCCTTCCTCACGCTCGTACCGCTGGAACAGTCCCTTCTTCACGAGTTGCTCCACCACTGCGGTGGAACTGTCGCTGACGTGAACGAGTTTCGCGCGCTCCACTTCCTTGGGGCGGTCTGTCAGGCATTGGCTCAACTCCACGAAACGCATGAGGACATGGAGTTGCTTCGGAGCTTTCTCCAATCGATCGAACCAACCATGCAGCGCCTCCTCTGTCGCGCTCTCCGGGTCAAGTCGGATGTAGGTGGCCATGCGCGGCTTCCAGTCCTGCTTCAGCTGCTCTTCCAAGAGTAGCGCCCCTTGCTCCATGAGCCGCTTCACCACTGGCAACGGGTCCTTCAAGCCGAGGAGTTCGCCAGCCTGTTCCAAGGTCACCACTTGGCCATCCTCCAAAGCGTTCAAGAGGAACACCGCACGCTCCTGACCGGGTATGAAGGACTCGACCATCGGCCCGGCCACCAAGCGCGTTTCACTGGAGAGGGAGAGCTGGCCCGGCAAGGCGGCGATGAGCACCTCGCCGAGCGTACACATGTAATAGTCGGAGATCCGGTCCCAGAGCTCGAGCTGTTCGTTGCGTACGATCGGCGCCGTATCCAACACCGAAAGGATGGGGCGCGCCTTCCGATGGAGCGGGTCCTCGTTGTGTGTTCGTCGGACGAGAGCGCCGTAAAGCTTACGCCCCCGGCCAAAGGGCACGGCCACGCGCATGCCCGGCAACACCTCCATGCCTTCGGGTACGGTGTAGGTGAAGGTGCCGGGAACGGCCAGGGGCAGGATGACTTCGACGTACACGAGCTTCGCTGAAGCCACAAAGGTGATCGATGAACGGATCATCGGTTGCATCTTCGGAACGAGAGTGTCTCAGCGAACGAGGAACGGTGGGCAACATTCCGGGGTGTACGGTTGTCTTATTGGCATGAAGCGCAAGCAGACGGCGTTCAACCATGCGACGGCCAAGGCGCGTCGTGTTCCGGAGACCGGAGGGCCCGCGGTGGAGAAGGACGTGTATGACCTGTCCACTCCGCTGTGGCACAAGTATTATGAACAGGTGCGAAAGGGGATCCGCTTCCCGCGCTATTACAAGCACGAGCTGAATTGGTGATGCCGGTGGCTGTTCCACACGGT
>DAOORM010000433.1:0-2359 GCA_035389265.1 Flavobacteriales bacterium
CGTGGATCCGGTTTCATTGACGACCGTTCCTGGAGCCTGACCGGAGCAGGCGAACAAGGCAACGGCGACCAAGGGGAACAAAAAGCGGGTGTTCATGGCTCGTACTCTTCGTAGACCTAAGACGCCTGAACAACGAAGAGGTTACAAAGATAGTGTGGCGTCGACATCGGATACCTTCGCGCCGCGATGCCATCCGGGACCGACCAACCTGCGCTCGCCCAGTCCCCGGCGGGGCACGGGCGCATGGTCTGGGGCTTGTTGATCATCCTCGCGCTGATCTGGGGCAGTTCGTTCATCCTGATGAAACGGGGGTTGTTCCATGAGGGACGACCCGTGCTCAACGGCTGGCAAATGGCTTCTGCCCGCCTGTTGATCGCCTGGCTCGCCTTGATTCCGTGGGTCCTCCGGTACTTCGGAGAACTGAAACGCCACTGGCTTCCCCTCTTGGGCACCGGGCTTCTCGGCAATGGCATCCCGGCCTTCCTCTATGCCATGGCCCAGACCCGGATCGACAGTTCGTTGAGCGGCATGCTGAACAGCCTTACACCACTGTTCACCTTGGTGGTCGGTATCGCCGTATTCGCCACCCGGGTGCGGGCGGTGCAGGTCATCGGGGTGCTGGTCGGCTTGGCCGGTGCCATTGGCTTGGTCGCTCTCGATGCGCGGACTGGCTCATTCACGTGGTCGCCATTCGCCCTCCTGCCGATCATCGGCACCTTCTGTTATGGATGCAGTGCCAACATCGTGAAGCATAAGCTGTACATGCTTCCCGCAACGGCCACAGCGGCATTGGCCCTCACCTTCGTAGGGCCTTTGGGGGCGGTGGGTTGCTTGATTAGCGACCTGCCCAGCACCTTTCGCACGGATCCGAACGCTTTACGCTCACTCGGATATGTTGCCGTGCTCGCGGTGCTCAGCTCGGCGCTCTCGCTCATCCTTTGGAACGCGTTGCTGAAGCGCTCCAGCGCGGTCTGGGCCTCATCCGTCACCTACCTCATGCCCGTGGTGGCCATCGGCTGGGGTCTTTTGGACGGTGAGCCGATCTCGGGGATACAGTTCCTGATGATCGGATCCATCTTGAGCGGTGTGTATCTGGTGACCGCAAGTGAACGGGTGCGCGGCTGAACGGGCGCCGCTTCCCATCTTTGAGCCATGTACAACGGTAAGAAGGTCGTGGTGGTGCTACCGGCCTATCGGGCAGCGCTCACCTTGAAGCAGACCTACGACGAGATCCCATTCGACGTGGTGGATGAGGTGGTGCTCGTGGATGACAAGAGCCCCGACAACACCGTCGACGTGGCTCGGCAGTTGGGCATCAAGCACATCGTTGTGCACCAGAGGAACCGCGGATACGGCGGCAACCAGAAGAGCTGCTACGACAAAGCCTTGGAGCTCGGCGGAGACATCGTGGTCATGCTGCACCCCGATTACCAGTACACCCCAAAGCTCCTCGTGAGCATGATCGCCTTGATCGGCAACGACGTGTACCCGGTGGTCTTCGGATCACGCATCCTTGGCGGTGGTGCGTTGAAGGGCGGCATGCCCATGTACAAGTACATCTTCAACCGCATGCTCACGCTCTCCCAGAACCTGCTGATGGGGCAAAAGCTGAGCGAGTACCACACCGGTTATCGGGCCTACTCCGGCGCCGTATTGCGCAGCGTGGACTATGAGCAGCTGTCGGACGATTTCGTGTTCGACAACCAGATCATCGCGCAGATCTGCTGGAAGGGCTACTCGATCGCCGAGATCACCTGCCCCACCAAGTACTTCGAAGAAGCCAGCAGCATCAACTTCAGCCGAAGCATGACCTATGGCCTCGGTGTATTGGGCGTCAGCCTTCGCTATTTCCTGGCCCGAACGGGTCTGGTGAAGTGGGGCATCCTGGGATCGCGTTGAGGTCCGGGTCCGCTACCTTCGAGCCATGCCGTCTAAAGGGCGCATCCACCTGATCATCATCGTTGCGGCACTCCTGCTATTCGTGCCCGGGTTGGGTGCGGTGCATCTATTCGATTGGGACGAGATCAACTTCGCCGAGATCGCGCGCGAGATGATCGTGACGGGCCATTGGGCCCAGCCACGCATCGACTACCTGCCCTTCCACGAAAAGCCACCGCTCTTCATCTGGCTGCAAGCCATCAGCATGAGCCTCTTCGGCATCGGCGAATTCGCAGCGCGATTACCGAACGCGCTTTGCGGAGCTGTGACGCTCGTAGTGCTCTTCCGGATCGGTTCACGCCTACGTGGGAAGCTCTTCGGTGTGCTCTGGGCCCTCGCTTATGTGGGTTCCATCCTGCCCCACCTCTACTTCCGCAGCGGCATCATCGACCCGTGGTTCAACCTGTTCATCTTCCTGGGC
>DAOORM010000434.1:0-2348 GCA_035389265.1 Flavobacteriales bacterium
GCATGTCCGCGTGGGTGATCCGGCGGAAGTGCTCGCGCACCTCCAAGAGGTATGGGGTGTTGATGTGGTCCATGCACAGCAGCTCTTCGCGTGGGAAGAAAAGCAACAGGAGCGTGATGTTGCAGCAGTGTCTCAGTTACACCTGCATGCCCCGAACACATTACTCCTGCCCGGTGATCTTCCCTTCGTGATCGAGAAGTTGCCCCATGTCTTCACGGCCTTTCGGCAGCGGGTGGAACCGAAAGTACCGGTGCGCGAACCACGTCCTTCACCAGCGCGGATCACTTCGCCACCGGAATGGAAGGGTCGCATGCTGGGTGAGGATGAATTGCCAAGCGAGGATGTGAACGTTGATCCACGGGCCGTGCTGGATCTCAGAGGCGGGCGTGTAGCAGGATGGGCGAGATTGCGTCATTACCTGTGGGAGACCAGATCGCTTTCGCGGTACAAGGAGACGCGCAATGGCTTATTGGGCGCGGACTACAGCAGCAAATTGAGCCCCTGGCTTGCGAGTGGTGCCATCGGTGCACGCGAGGTGTGGCATGAGGTGAAGCGGTATGAGGCGGAGCATGGGGCCAATGAAAGCACCTACTGGTTGGGATTCGAATTGCTGTGGCGCGACTTCTTCCAATTCACGGCGGCGAAACACGGTCGCGAGCTTTTCCTCCAGGGCGGGCTATCGAGAAAGACCCACCTTGGTGCGTGGGACATTGACCGCTTCACCGCTTGGTGTGCTGGCCGCACGGGTCAACCCTTCATCGATGCGAACATGCGGGAGCTTGCGGCCACCGGCTGGATGAGCAACCGAGGACGGCAGAACGTGGCGAGCTACCTGGTCCACGACCTCGGGTTGGACTGGCGCATGGGTGCCTGGTGGTTCGAGCGTATGTTGTTGGACTATGACCCGTGCAGCAATTGGGGCAATTGGCAATACGTAGCTGGTGTGGGCAATGACCCGCGCGAAGGGCGCCGTTTCGACCCTGTGCGACAAGCCGGCATGTATGATCCGGATGAGGCTTACGTCAGGCTCTGGGGTCCTAACTAGCCCGAGCTCTTGGTCGATCTGAAGGCCGACCTATACTGCATGCTTTTCGTTCCCCGTGAGTGCGTTAAAGGTGTGATCGTATCCTTGTGTCAAGGTGATCGAACGTAGATGCGTCTGATCCAGTGCCGTGTTTTCCGGTCTCGTCAGGATGTTGGACCGGTCTATCCGAATAGCTGATCAAGGTCATGCCTGCATACAGTAGCGATGGGCAGCTTTGTACGGATCACATACGGACCATCCCATGCACGAACGTTCATTCTCCCTGGTATTCGCTGCTGTACTTCTCACGTCCTTGAACGCCCAAGTGACCGTGGACTGGATCCAGGACGGAGGCCTCTCGCTGGCACTGGATGAGCAGAACAATGTGTACACCGTATCCTACGATGCCAACCTCGGTGGCGACATCACCCTCACGAAAAGGAATGCGCTCGGTGAACTGCTATGGAACGCGAACTACGATCAAACCAGCACCACACGCTTCGATCGCGCCACGTGGGTATCTACGGATCCACAGGGTAATGCATTGGTGAGCGGCACGGTGATGAGCGGCTTCAGTAACCCGGTGAACGCGAACAGCCTGCTGATGAAGTTCGCGGCTGACGGTACGTTGCTCTGGCGGCAGGAGTACGCCACCGACTTCGATGGCTCGTACACGCGTAAATGCTTGGTGGACCAGGCTGGGGCCACCTATGTGCTAGGCCTCGGAAGTGGACCGAACGGTTTGGTGACCACCGTGCGCAAGTTCGCACCCGATGGTACTGCGCTTTGGTCTTGGTTCGATGTGGGCATCGGAGGACCGGTCAATATGAAGTTCACGCCGGATAGTGCCTTGGTCATTGCACATCGGGGGCAAGTAGGCAATGCCAACGGCTACACGAAGTTGGATCGCGATGGTGCCACGGTCTGGAGCATCGGCAACGTCACAAGCTTCACGGTAGGTGATCTTGCCGGGGATGCCTCCGGGAACACCTATCTCGTTTCCACGGGCGCACAAAGCGGCTCCAATGCGGTAGTGCGCAAGGTGTCGCCGACGGGGGCGGAGATCTGGCAGGAGACGTATCCGATCACGGCTTTCCGGGTGGAAGTGGGAACGGACCAGGCGCCCGTTCTTTCAGGCTTTCCGCTCAATGGCTCCGGAGGCGCGGCTTTCTTGAAGGCCGATGCAGATGGCACACAGCTCTGGGTCAACAACGATGCCGATGGCGTGAACAACTTCCTGCTGCACGCACAACTGATGCTTGACGCGAACAACAATGCCTACCTCTGCGCAGGCGTGCTCTTCAACATGGGTATCTGCAAGGTG
>DAOORM010000435.1:0-2344 GCA_035389265.1 Flavobacteriales bacterium
AGCGCCGCCTTCAGTACTACATCCAGCTCAATTTCTCGCGGGCCGATCTGGACCTGGATGGAGGAGGCACGGTAGCTCAGCCTGTGCGCGATGCCATGGTATATTACCATTTCAACGAACGGATCTACATCGGCGTGGGCCAATCGAAATTGCCTGGTAACCGCCAGCGAGTGATATCCAGCGGGAATCAACAGTTCCCTGATCGGTCCATCGCCAATGGTACGTTCACCTTGGATCGTGACTATGGCGTCTTCGGCTATTGGACCATTCAGTTGGGTCAACAGGAGGTGCAATTGAAAGGTGCACTCAGCACCGGTGATGGTCGGGGCGCTTCACCAGGCAATTCGGGCATGGGTTACACGGGCCGCGTGGAATGGCTGCCACTGGGGAAATTCACGAACAAGGGCGACTATTCAGAAGGTGACCTGGAGTTCGAGCCGCGTCCGAAACTATCCGTTGGTGCCACCTACCATTTCAACGATCGGGCCTACCGCACCGGTGGCCAGCTTGGGAACGAACTGTACGCGAGCCGCACGTTCACGACCGCCATCGCCGATCTGGTGCTGAAGTACCAAGGATGGGCGCTTTCCAGCGAGTTCTTCGATCGCCAATGTGTTGACCCGATCACCACCAACGCGGAAGGGGCGGTGCGGTTCGTGCAGACCGGACAGGGGTTGAACCTTCAGCTCAGTAAGTGTTTCCGCAGCAAGTACGAGGTGGCTGGTCGATACACCTCCATCAGGCCCGCGCGTAATACGACAGCTGTTTCCAACACCACCGAAGAATGCCTGCTGGGCCTTTCCCAATACCTCAACGGGCATCGGATCAAGCTTCAGACCTACGCAGGTTATCGCTGGCTCCGAAGCGACATGGCCCTGGATGCTCCCGGCAACGCTTGGACGGCCATGTTCCAGGTGGAGTTCGGGATCTGATCACACGCTCAACCGAGCAGGTCCAACCACATCTTCACGCGTGATCCGCGTTCGCGCAGCCACGAGCGTTTAGCCTGCATCGGTGGCATATCCTTCGCGTTGAATCCGATCGCTGTCGCACCCAGCTCTTCTGCAATGAACAAAGCACGCACATTGTGGTAGGCCTGGCTCACGATGGTGAAGCGCTCGAATCCGAAGACCTCCTTGGTCCGCGAGATGGAGGTGAAGGTGTTGATGCCCGCACGATCCAAGATCATCGCTTCAGCGGGCACGCCCAACGCCAACAGTGCTTCGCGCATCTCCTCTGGTTCGTTGTAGCCCCAGCTGTTGTGCGAGCCACTCAGAAGGAGCTGTTGAACCTTGCCCGAACAATACAGATCAGCAGCCGCCAACATACGATCGCGGAAGAATGGATTGGGGCTGCCGTCGCGCGCCACAGGTAAAGTCCCCAGCACCAAGGCCACGCGGTTGCACGGCACTTCGGACGAATCGGCGTATTGCTGTTCGGCCACACGGTGTTCGATCAGGAATTCGTTGGATAGGAGCGCACCGGCCAGCATGACAGCCACAATGATGTTCCCGTAAAGCAGCTTCGTCAGATCCAACCGATGTATCCAGTTCATGTTCCTGTGCCGTTTATTGAATGAAGCCTCCAGTGGCCTGCATTCATTCAACAACATTCGCACCGCTGGAGTATCCGGAGCACCTCGTTTTCGACGACAGCCCTGTTCCGCTCCATGAAACCACAGCAAAAGCGCCGTTCCGGCCAAGAATGCGCATGGAGCTAGTTCAGTTGTTTTCTACCTCGCTATGCTCCAGTGTCGATCGTACTCCACGATCATGAGGTCAACGTTCCCCAATTTCCAGCGTCGATCGCACACGCTTCAGTTTTCCGGGTCAGGTGGAGGTTGGGTGCCCAGTTCCACTGGATCACCCAGGAACTTCGGGTCGATGCCCAGGGCCATGTCCACGAACACCTTCACCCGCGCGGCTTTCTCACGAAGTGCCGTCCGCCAACCCGAGCGGCCGGTGACATCCTTTGCGTTGAAGCCGATGGCTTGAAGGCCGGCCTGCTGCGCGATGTAGATGGCGCGTTCGTTGTGGAACCGTTGGCTGATCACCGTGAAGCGGTCCTGCCCGAAGACCTCCCGCGCCCGTACCATGGAATCGAAGGTGCGGAAGCCTGCATAGTCCAAGGTGATGTTCGTGCTATCCACGCCAGCCTGGATCAGCGCGCGCCGCATATCGGCCGGTTCGTTGTAGCCCTTGCGACCGTTGTCGCCGCTCAGGAGTAGGTGCTGCACCTTGCCCGCATGGTAGAGCTCAGCGGCGGCCTTCATGCGGTGGGTGAAGTACAGGTTAGTCCCGCCGCATGAAGGCCGCCGCTGAGCTCTACCATGCGGGCAAGGTGC
>DAOORM010000436.1:0-556 GCA_035389265.1 Flavobacteriales bacterium
GCAAGGCGCCGAGGAAATGTGCGCTCTGCTGCGCGCCGCTGACGCCGTATTTCCGGTCGATGACGAAGAAGGGCACGCCCCGGATCCCGAGCTGTTGGGCCTCGCGCTCTTCGGCCCGCACCTCTTCGGTGAAGCGGGTGCTGGCCAGCATGGCTTTCACCTCCTCGGCATCGAGCCCGATCTCCACGGCCATGCGGATCAGGCTGGGATGGTCGGCCAGGTGGACACCTTCGGTGAAGTAGGCCTTGAAGAGGCGTTCCTCCGCTTCGTCACCCAAGCCCTTCGTCTTGGCGAGGTGAATGAGGCGGTGCGCATCGAAGGAGCTGCCGATGATGGCTTTGTCCATCTGGTAATCGAGTCCCACGGTCTTCGCGCGGTCCACCACGCCTTGCACGCGGGCCTTCGCATCATCGCGAGTACCACCGTATTTGCTCACGAGCATGCCGTACATGTCGTGTTCGCTTCGTGCGGGCGCGTTGGGGTCCAATTCGAAACTCTTCCACACCACCTGCACGTGGTCACGCTGTTCAAAGTCATCCAGAGCGCGCTCGAACTC
>DAOORM010000436.1:566-2341 GCA_035389265.1 Flavobacteriales bacterium
CCACACGGAAACCATGACCATCGAGATCTGGAGCGACGTCGTTTGCCGATGTAGCAGAAGGGGCAGACGACGTCGCTCCAGATCTCGATGGTCATGGTTTCCGTGTGGGCTGTGTTGCTGGCCGCATGGCCGGGCAAGGGTTGCAGGAACTGCGCACAGAGCAGGGCTGGGAACAGCGCGCTGGCTGCCGCTGCGAGAAGGCTCCTGTGCAACATGGCACAAAGATCGTGCAACTGAACATGCGCACGTGGACAACTCACCTCAGCGAAAGCGCCCGCAGCTCCCCTAAGCGCCTTGTTTTACGAGTTGATGCAACGCATCCGGCACCTCCTCTCCCTTCTCGCTCTGGTGGCGAGCACCAGCGGCGTACACGCGCAAGTGACCTGGCGCACGGACAGCCTGATGAACACTTGGGCGGTGAAGCAGCGCATGGCCGAGGTGGGCACCAACCTGGGCCGCGGTGTGGTGCGCGCGGTGGACACGGAGAACCTCTACGAAGACCTTCGGCGGGAGGCACCAGGCATCCCGGTTTTCGCGGACAGCAATGTGGTGCTCTATGCCGACCTCTACGGCGAGCCGTTGCGCGAACACTTCCGAGTACTGCTCGGCGTGAGCCAGGTGTACTTCCCGATGATCGAGAAGGAGCTGGAACGGCAAGGGCTTCCGAACGCGTTGAAACACCTGCCGATGGCGCTCTCGGCGATGAACACCATGGCGGGGTCTATCAATGGACGCGGCGGTTTGTGGATGCTCACCTACCCCGTGGCCCTGCGCTATGGTCTATCCGTGACCGCCGACCATGACGAACGCCACGACGATGTGAAAAGCACCTTGGCGGCGGGTCGTTACCTGAAAGACCTTCATGCGCGGTACAACGATTGGGGCTTGGCCGTGATGGCCTTTGCCTGTGGCCCTGCGAACGTGACCCGCGCGCAACAGCACGCCGGTGGCGCTACGGACTATCGGTCACTCTACCCGCACTTTACCGAAGGGGAACAGGAAGTGCTGCCCATGTTGATGGCCTTCATCCACCTCACTGCTCATGCAAGCACACTAGGGCTCGAACCGATCGAGGTGATGCCGTGGGAAGTGACCGATACGCTCACCGCCACGACCAACCTGCATTTGCGGACCTTGGCCCATGTGCTGCAGGTGCCGCTGGTGCGCTTGCAAGCCAACAATCCCACGCGTTGTGCGGGCATCATCCCCACAGGCTCCACGTTCTACTTACCGCGTTTGATGGGCGAACGCTATGTAGCCCTCCGCGATTCCATCCCGAAGGCCGAGGCTGCCCTCGTACAGGCTCAAACACCCACCTCCCCCGCTGATGAAGGGCTGGTGAGCGTGATGGTGGAGAAGAGCATCCGCTACCGCGTGCGCAGTGGCGATAACCTGAGCATCATTGCTGCGCGACACCGTGTCACGGTGAAACAGTTGAAGGCGTGGAACAACCTGCGCAGCGACCGCATCAACGCCGGTCGAACCTTGCTGATCAAGGTGAAGAAGCGCGAATTGGTGAAACCGAGCGAACCGGAACCCCAACTACCGGATGATGAGAGTCCGGTGAACCACCTGCCTGCGCAGCCAACGGAAGACCGTGCGGATCAGAGCGCCGTTACGGCCCCGAACTTTGTTTCATACACCGTGCAGTCCGGTGATTCGTTATACGGCATCGCCCGTCGCTTCCCGGGCATCACGGCGCAGCGGCTGATGGAGGTGAATGGCATTTCCGCCTCCATCCATCCGGGTCAGGAACTGAAGATCCCCCGCCCATG
>DAOORM010000437.1:0-2329 GCA_035389265.1 Flavobacteriales bacterium
CATGGACCTTCAACGGAACGCGAGCCTCAAGGCGTACAACACCTTCGGTATCGATGCAACTGCCGACCGGCTGGGCCGCTTCACCAGCGCCGCAGAACTGAGGGAGATGCTCGCACTTCCGGAGGTGAAGGCAGCTCCCTTGCTCATCCTCGGTGGTGGCAGCAACATCTTGTTCACGCAGGACTTTCGGGGCACCGCGCTGCTCAACGAGATGCTTGGCATGGCCGTAGTGCAGGAGAATGACGAACACGTGTGGGTGAAGGCCGGCGCCGGTGTAGCCTGGCATGAATTCGTACTGCGATGTGTGGAGCATGGCTGGGGCGGTGTGGAGAACCTTTCCCTGATACCCGGCAAAGTGGGCGCAGCACCCATGCAGAACATCGGCGCGTACGGCGTGGAGATCAAGGACACCTTCAGCTCGTTGGAAGCCCTTCGCATCGCGGATGGAGACGTGGTCACCTTCGACAAGGAAGCCTGCGCTTTCGGCTACCGGGAGAGCTTTTTCAAGCGCAAGGGTAAAGGGCAGTACGTGATCCTCTCCGTCACGTTCAGGCTCGACAAGAAACCGACCTTGAACACCAGCTACGGCAACATCCAGCAGGAATTGGAGCGAATGGGCATTTCGGAGCCCACACTCCGCGATGTGAGTGACGCGGTGATCGCCATCCGACGGAGCAAATTGCCGGACCCGGCCGTCCTTGGGAATGCGGGCAGCTTCTTCAAGAACCCCGTGGTTCCCCAAGAGGTGGTGGACACCATCAAGGCGCAACACCCGGACCTGGTCGCATACCCGGCCGGCGCTGGGCAGGCGAAACTCGCCGCTGGCTGGCTCATCGAACGGGCCGGGTTGAAGGGGTATTCGCTCGGAACACACGGCGTTCACGATCGTCAAGCACTGGTCTTGGTCAATCGCGGGGGTGCCTCAGGAAGCGAGATCTACGCCCTCAGCGAGCATGTACTGCGAATGGTGAAGACCGCCTTCGGTGTGGAATTGGAGCGCGAGGTGAACATCCTGTGACCGCAAAGGATCACGAGGGTCGATCGGTTTCTGCACCCTTGCTCTCCTTTGGAATGGGCCGCATTCACGATCTTCGATGCATGGCGCAACGCACACTGGGTGTATTCTCCGTCCTACTGATCGCCTTCGCCGCGATCACGGCCTGCCGCAAGGACCCCGCCATGACCAGCGCAACGGCCTCTATCCCATATGAACCGGATCTTCCCGCTTGGCTTCTTGATAGTACGACCTACAGGTGGCACACCCCTCAAGATAATCCCAGCACGGTCGCAGGGGTGGAACTCGGGCGGAAGCTCTTCCATGAAGTAGCGCTCTCCGATGACTTCAGCATGTCCTGCGCCACATGCCATGTACAAGCTGATGGGTTCAGCGACATAAGGCAGTTCTCCATTGGAACCAATGGAGCCGTCGGCCGACGCCAAGCCATGTCGGTGTTCAATCTCGCCTGGGATGCGTTGTTCTTCTGGGACGGCCGTTCCACCAGCTTGGAGGACCAAGCCTTCAGGCCTGTGGTGGACCCCTCCGAGATGCGGAATAGTTGGCCCACCGTAGTGGCACGCCTTCAAGCGCACCAGGAATACCCTGGCCTCTTCGAACGCGCGTTCGGCACCTCGATCATCGATAGTGTGAACGTGGTGCGTGCGATCGCACAATTCGAACGGAGCCTCATTTCCCTGCAGTCGCGATTCGATCGTTTCAGGTACCTCGGCGACTCCACTGCGCTGGATGAGCAGGAACAGCGCGGCATGAACCTCTTCATGCGTGGCGCCCACTGTGCGGACTGCCATCACGAACCGCTCATGGCGGATCATGGCCTGCGCAATAACGGGCTAGACCTGATCTTCGCAGACCAAGGTGCGGCAGAGGTCACCAATAACCCCGCACACGCCGGACGTTTCAAGGTGCCAACGCTGCGCAACATCGAGCTGACCCCACCCTATATGCATGATGCCCGATTCGCAACGCTGGAAGCAGTGGTCGATTTCTATGCGAACGATGTACAACTTGAAAGCCCAGGACTAGACAACCACATGCTGCCGTGGGTGGCTGGGCAGGTGCAACTGGACGAGCAGGACCGCCTTGATCTGGTCGCCTTCCTTAGAACGCTTACTGACGAAGCGTTCGTCACGAACCCGGCGTTCAGTGATCCGAATTGAAGGTGGCTCGGGGTCATAAAGCGGTCATCCTGTCCATCATGGCCTTGATCGCCGCTGCAAGTGGCTGCCAAGGTCGACGTGCCTCGGTGGAGTCCACGCAGCACCACGAACCCACACCGGCAACGCTTCGCTACCCCTCATGGGCTGTGGATAC
>DAOORM010000438.1:0-2315 GCA_035389265.1 Flavobacteriales bacterium
GAGCACCGGTATCAGTACAAGCTTGAAGGCTTCGACAGCGACTGGATCGTGGCGGGGCATGACCGTTCGGCGGTATACACCAACCTCGACCCCGGCACGTACACCTTCCATGTTCGCGGCGACAATCGCGACGGGGTCTGGGACACGGAAGGCACCGCTTTCAAGCTGGTCGTGCTGCCGCCTTGGTGGCGCACGTGGTGGGCCTATGCGCTCTATGTGTTCGCGCTGGTCGGTGGAGTGCTGCTCTACATCCGGATACGCACCAAGGGTTTGAACCGACAGAAGGAGATGTTGGAACGCACGGTGGCCGAGCGCACTGCGGCGCTGCACCGCGAGAAGGAGGAGGCCCACCGTCAACGCGAGCGCGCCGAGCACAGTGGCAAGATCAAGCAGCAGTTCCTGGCCAACATGAGCCACGAGATCCGAACGCCGATGAACGCGATCACCGGCATGACCGGCATCCTGCGGCGCAATGCGCATCTGCCCGATCAAGAGAAATACCTCGACGCTATCGCGAAGAGTTCCGAAAGCCTGCTGGTGATCATCAACGATGTGCTCGACCTCAGTAAGATGGAGGCAGGCAAGATCGTGCTGGAGTCCGTGCCCTTCGACCCGCGCGCGGTGGTACAGGGAGTTCAGGAGATCCTTCGTTTCAAGGCAGAGGAGAAAAAGCTCTACCTGCGAATGGAGATCGACCCGTTGGTGCAGGGATCAGTGCTCGGCGACCCCACGCGCTTGCAGCAGATCGTCATGAACCTCGTGGGCAACGCGATCAAGTTCACCAAGGAGGGAGGGGTCTCGATATACATGTCGTCCAGTTCGATCGATCATGCGCAGGCGCTCTTGCGCGTCAGCGTCGCGGACACCGGTATCGGCGTGGCACCGGATCGGCGTGATGCCATCTTCGAGGAGTTCGATCAAGGCCAGGGCAGCACCGCGTTCAAATATGGCGGCACCGGCCTCGGCCTTTCCATCAGCAGGCGTTTGGCGCAGATGCAAGGTGGCGACATCACAGTGGAAAGCGAGATCGGCCAGGGCAGCACCTTCATGGTGAGCATTCCGTATGCCCTCGCGAAGACGGACGTTGTACGGGCGGATCATGATCCGCCACAACGGACTGCCCTACGCGATCTGCGCATCCTCCTCGCCGAGGACAACGACTTCAACGCCATGGTGGCCCAGGACGAACTGGCCGATGCGATCCCCGGCGTGCTGGTGGATGTGGCCGTGAATGGGCGCATCGCCGTTGAGATGCTGCAGACCAACGACTATCACCTCGTGCTGATGGATGTGCAAATGCCCGAGATGAACGGGCATGATGCAACACGGGCCATCCGTGCACTGGTTGGCCCTAAGTCACGCATCCCGATCATCGCCATGACCGCGAACGTGCTGAAAGAGGAGGTGGATCGCTGCAAGGAAAGCGGCATGGATGGTTACGTGCCGAAGCCGTTCAAGCGGGAGGAACTGGTGGATGCGTTGAACGCCGTACTGGTCTGAACAGGTGTTTTCACGGGGTGCGCATTTCGGGTAGTAACGCGCTGGTGGAGGCTTCCGCGCCTCCGTTGTTTCGCATCGTCGGACAAGGCCGTCCGCCAAGTCCCGACGATCATCATGAAGCGTCAAGGAACCCTGCTCATTCTCGCCTCTGTTCTCATGCTCATCACATGCGGAGCGTATCGCACGAACAAACTGACTGTTGCGTCAAGCCCGGAACCCGCCATGGTTCCTGCCGACCACCCGTTGCTCCTCCAACGGTCGACCGGGAGTTCCATCACCTTCAAGGACGTCTTTGCGAGGTGTGTTGCCGGTCTGCTCGGCAGGGTGACCGCTAACAAGGCGAACAGCAGTGCGGCTGATGGGTCGGTCGCAACTGCCGACCAAGGCGGGGCCCGTTCCGCCAACCGTGCTGATGGTTCGGCCGATCCCGATCCATATCGGTTACGTGCCCGGGCACAATTCCGCACGCCTTCGCTTGCCGGTGGGCCTGATGACCGCCGGTGACCAGCTCGGATGCCGCATCAGGAGGGCGGGTGCAACTCGGATCTTCGTTCCACGAATATTGGAGAGTGACCATTGATGAGGCGGACCGAGTGCTTGTGGCTGTTGTTGAAAGCACGCAAAGTAGGTTGATCCGCGGTGGATCTCGAAAGCAAAGAAGGGCGCCCACCGGGCGCCCTTCTTTGTGTGTTGTGTGATATCGGGTTAGAGCGTACCCCTGTTCTCCTGCTCCCGCTCGATCGCCTCGAACAGCGCCTTGAAGTTGCCCTTGCCGAAGCTCTTCGCGCCCTTGCGCTGGATGATCTCGAAGAACA
>DAOORM010000439.1:0-2311 GCA_035389265.1 Flavobacteriales bacterium
GAGTGGCACGAGTTGCTCGGCAGCAAGCGCGGTGTACAGGTGGAGTTGGCCTTAAGCCGGTTGAAAGGCCTGCGTCCTAACCTCGGTATCTGGGGCATCAGCGCTACGATCGGCAACATCGAAGAGGCGATGGAGGTGCTTCAAGGAAGTGTGAGTGTTGAGGGCGGAGGGGTGAGGTGTGAGGTGGATGGCCAGAGGCCTTTGTTGGTGCGCTCCAACATCCAGAAGCCGATCGAGATGCATACCATCCTTCCGGACAAGGTGGAGCACTATCCGTGGGCGGGTCATCTGGGTTTGAAGCTCTCGAAGAAGCTGCTACCGATCATCGAAGCGAGCACGAGCACCTTGATCTTCACCAATACGCGTGGACAGGCGGAGATCTGGTACCACCACTTGCTGGATAGTGCGCCGGAGCTGGCAGGTGTGATGGCGCTGCACCACGGTTCGTTGGACCGCAACCTGCGCGAATGGGTGGAGAAAGCGCTGGACGAAGGCCGACTGAAAGCGGTGGTGTGCACGAGCAGCTTGGACTTGGGCGTGGACTTCCGTCCGGTGGAAACCGTGGTGCAGATCGGTGGGCCCAAGGGGGTGGCGCGGTTCGCGCAACGTGCAGGGCGAAGTGGTCACCGGCCGGATGCCGTACCGCGCATCTGGTTCCTACCCACGCATGCGTTGGAGTTGGTGGAGGCCGCCGCATTGCGCGAGGCGGTGAACGGCGGCATCGTGGAAGCCCGTCAGCCGATGGTGCGCAGTTTCGATGTGTTGGTGCAATACCTGGTGACCTTGGCCGTGGGCGATGGCTTCGATCCGAAGAAGGTCTACGATGAGATGCGCTCGACATTCTGCTTCAGCACGATCACACCGGAGGAGTGGAATTGGGCGCTCACCTTCATCACCACGGGTGGCAAGAGCCTGCTGGCCTACAACGAATTCCAGAAATGTATAGTGGATGAGGATGGTCTGGTACGCGTAGTGGACCGGCGGATCGCCTTGCGCCACCGCTTGAGCATCGGCACCATCGTGGGCGAGGCGGCGTTGGCGGTGAAGTTCATCAGCGGTGGGCACATAGGGACCATCGAGGAGTACTTCATCAACCAGCTGCGGCCGGGCGATGTGTTCTGGTTCGCTGGTCGATCTTTGGAGTTCGTGCGTGTGAAGGACCTAACGGCGTACGTGGTGAAGAGCAAGGCCACAAAGGGCAAGATCCCCAGCTGGCAGGGTGGACGCATGCCACTGAGCAGTTACATGTCGAAGCTTTTAAGGGAGCAATTCAGCCTCACCCCCGGCCATTCTCGCCTCTCCCCTAACCCCTCTAGAAAAGAGAAGGAAAAAATGCCTGCTTCCCCGAATCCGGAGATGACGGCCGTGCAGCCGTTGCTGGATCGCCAACGGGAGCACAGCATCGTACCCGACGAGGGTGAACTGCTGATCGAACGGTTCGAGAGCAAGGAAGGGCACCACGTGGTGGTCTATCCCTTCGAGGGCCGATTGGTACACGAGGCCTTGGGCTCGCTCCTCGCATTCCGCATGAGCTTGCTGAAGCCGATGACCTTCAGCATCGCGATGAACGATTACGGTTTCGAGCTGCTGAGCGATGAACCCATCCCGATCGAGGAGGCCATCGACAACGACTTTCTCAGTGAGACCGACCTGCTGGAAGATCTGCAACGCAGCTTGAACGCCACCGAGATCGCCCGGCGCAAGTTCCGTGATATCGCGAGCATCGCGGGTCTGGTGTTCAAGGGCATGCCTGGCCGGCCTGTGAAGGAGCGCCACATGCGGGGCAATAGCTCGCTCTTCTTCGATGTCTTCACCGACCACGAGCCGGACCACCTCTTGCTGCGCCAAGCCTATGACGAAGCCTTCAACCTGCAACTGGAACTGCCGCGCCTGCATGCCGTGCTCCAACGGATCGCGCGGATGCGCATCGTGCTGAAGGATCCCGGCCGGTTCACGCCCTTCGCCTTCCCGATCATCGTGGACCGATTGCGCGAGAAGTTGACCAGTGAGCAGTTGGAGGACCGGATAAGGAAGATGACGGAGCGGTTGGAGAAAGGTTGAAACGTAGGTTTGTCGCGATGAACAAGGCCTTGCGACTGACCTTCCCCTTGGTCCTTATCGTTGCCCTAACGACCTGCCGTTCCGTTGTGCGCGTTAGTTCCAAGGGCAAGCGCCTGCACCATTCCGAGCAACTCATTGTCACCCGGATCAGTGAGAATGCCTACATCCACACTTCCTATCACCAGACCAACGATTTCGGGAACGTGCCATGCAACGGATTGATCGTGCGTGATGGTGCGGAGGTGGTGAT
>DAOORM010000440.1:0-2301 GCA_035389265.1 Flavobacteriales bacterium
CAATTGGATCTTGCGTTGGTTGAGAAGGATGGCCCGGATATCCGAACGCACCAGGTCCAACGGGGATACACTGTTCTGGGCGCGGCGCTCGATGATCTCGAGGAACCATGCTCCGTTCTCGGATCGGATGATCTGCCTGCCATCACGACCTTCAAGGTCCTGGGCCAGTGGCTCCGGGATGTCAAGTTCGGTGATCATCGTGGACGCCGGTATCCAGTTCATGCTGCGATCATTGATGGAAACGCCATTTTGGGCCAACCAGATCTCCAATTCTCGCAGGTCGTCCGCAGCACCTTTCAAGAAACGTTCTTCCATCCGCCGCAGTATGCGTTTATCGGGTTCGTTCACCTTAAACCAACGCATGCGGATGATGGTCTCCTTCAACTCGAAGTTGGGCTGGTGCTCGGCGTAATAGCGCTCGATCTCAGCCTCGCTCACCGCTGTGTCCAGCTTCTGGTCCACCAAGGCCTGCTCGTAGTTGAAGATGACCAGCGAGCGTCGATAGTCCTCGAGTTGAGCCTCCATCGCGAGGCGTTCGCTGGGCTGGTTGCTTTCCGCCATGTGCAACACGGCTTGTTGCTTCATCCAGACCTCGATGTACTGATCCGCCATGGCTGCGCTGTCCTCCGGAGTGGCCTCCAATGGGATCACCTGGCGCAAGTCGGTCCAAGACAACACCTGGTCGTAGGCCTTGGCTACTGGCTGGTCCGCTCCCTCTTCAGCACCGGCGCAGCCAGCCAACAAAAAAGCGATGCATCCGACCGCACATGCTGGTGCAGCAATACGGCATGGGATGCACGGCAACCTGGTCACTTGATGGAGTGGAGCACGTCCTGATCCACGCTCACAGTGTACTTACCACGCAGTTCCTTGATCCAGTTCTTCTCCAGATCATCCTGGTATGCAGCCGTGATCAACCCGCGCGCTTCGTCCAACGACTTCGGCTCTGGAACACGCACGCCTTTGATATCGGCCACGACCACACGGTCATCCAACTTGATGTCCGGGCCGATGCCAGGTTTCGTGATGCCTTTGAGGTAGGGCTTCTGCTCGGCTGTGAACAGCCCGGTCTCGATGGTCAGTGCCAGCGGGTCCACTTTGTTCACGATGGCCGTGAGGTCGGCACCGCGCTTGCCTTTACCGACCAATGAGCGCACCTGTTTGGCCACAACGGCATCCTTGCACACGTAAAGGTCTCCCTCGTAGCGCGTGTCCCACATGAAATCCGTGCGATGAGCCGCATGGAAAGCCTCCAGTCCAGTGGTATCACGCACAGCCTTGCCCCAGACCTTCTGGTCGGTGAGTTCGAAGAGCAGGATACCATCGCGATACTCCTTCATAAGCAAGCGGAAGTCGGTGTACTTCTCCTCCAAGTGCTCATCCTCGTAGGCCATGATACGCTCGTCCACCATGGCTTCGAAGCGCTCGTTCACGTAGGTGCTCAGCGGAATGTTGCGCTCACGACGCTGCTTGGATTCGATCTGGTCTAGCAGATCCTTCTGGGTGAAGGTGCCGCCCTTGAAGGTGAAGACCGGTTTGGTGAGCTTTTCGGCCTTCTTACGGTCGTAGGACCAGCCCTCCATGATGACCCTGGCCACCACGGAGTCTTCCATGGTCTGGGTCATTTCATCGTACTGGCGGCTCTTGGCATTGAGGAGCTTGCCATCCTTGATCGCGCCCAGGAGTTCGCGGCGGTACTTCACGCCTTTGTCCGTGAAGGCGCCCTCTACGAGGTCCTTGCGCAAGAGCGTATCGCTTACCGAGGTGCCTTTCTTGAACACGTTCGTATCCAACAGCGCGACCACAGCATTCACATTCTTGGGGTAGGCCACGTAGCCGTACTCCTTGCGCAGGCGCTCAATGAAGGCTTTCTGGGTGATCTCCGCACGGCTGTCGCGGGAGATCTTGTTCTTCAGTTCACCCTTCGTGGCCTCATAGGTGGCCAGTGGTTGCTTCTCCAACAAACGGATGATATGCCAACCGTAGCGCGACTTGATCGGAGCCGAAACATCGTTCACGTTCTGCAACCCGAAAGCCGCATCCTCGAACTCCTCTATCATCTTGCCTGTTCCGAACATGGGAAGCTCTCCGCCCTTGGTGTTGGAGCTTTCGTCCTCGCTGTACTTCAACGCGGCATCCGCGAACGTGAGTTTGCCGGTGGTGATCTGATCGTGAACCTCCTTCACGCGTGCTTCCACACTGGCCACTTTCTCGGGAGTGTCCTGTTCGGTGCTCCGCATCATGATGTGAGCCACCTTCACCTGGCCGCGAGCCGTGCGGCGATCGGCCACCTTGATGATG
>DAOORM010000441.1:0-2300 GCA_035389265.1 Flavobacteriales bacterium
TGATCGGCTCGCTGCGGGTCGACGTGCTCGCCGAAGGCGTGCATTCCGGCACGGACCAAGTGCCCCGAAGCTGATCCACGGACAGCCTGCCTCCATATCCCGCCCATTCGCGGGACCGGACGCGGGTATTCAGTTCTACCGATCCACTTCACCCAATGTTAAGGTTCCTCGGCGCATGGCTTTGGCTATGCGCGCCCTTCGCCGCAACAGCATGTGACGTATGTGGCATTTTCCTCGGTGTGCAGCCCAACGACCGGCGCAGCACCATCGGCCTTTTCTACCGCAGCCGCGTGATGGAAGGCACTACCCAAGTGCCCATGACATCATACCTGCTCGCAAAACACGGCAATGACGTGCCCCATGGTGTGCCTGCACAGGAGGTGCCCATGACGGAGGTCGTAAACGTGGTGGAACTGCGTGCCGATGTCCGAATTGGCCAACGTCTTTTCCTGTTGGCTAGCCTGCCGCTGACCAATACATACCGTAGCGTGAACAACTGGCAAGTGTTGGATGCATACGGCCTCGGCGATGCCTTCGCGATGCTGCGTTACCAACTAGTCAACACCAAATGCGACACGGGTATGCCGCTCTTTGTCCACCGGCTGCTGGTTGGGGGAGGTGTCAAATTACCTGTGGGCCGCAGCAACCTCCGCGTGGATGATGAACTCGTAAGTCCCGATGTCCAACTGGGCACTGGATCCTGGGATGGTCTGCTGTCGTTGGAGTATTCCGTGCGACGCGACCGCACCGGTGGGGGCATCAGCACCTTGGCGCGCTTCAATAGTGCCAACAGCGACGGCTATCAGTTGGGACATGGTCTTAGCACCACCGCCGAGGTCTTCCACCGCATAGGGAACGACACGCTGAGTTTCGCACCCGCTATTGGTGGTTACATGGAATGGATGGCGAAGGACAATTCCAATGGCGTTGCCGCAGAAGGCACCGGGGGCACCACCATCTTCAGTCATACCGGCGTACGGGTATGGTGGAAGCGTTTCTCTTTCTCTGCATACTACCAGCATGCCCTGCTGAACAACGAGGGCGAATTCATCACCCCCACGCGCAACCGCGTCGTGGCGGGTCTCACATTCAACATCAACAAGAACTAACAACACACTATGAACACGCGTAACATCCTGATCCTCGCCTCCATGGCGATCGCCATCACGGCCTGCAAAAAGGACGAGGAAGCACCGGCTCCAACCCCAAGCACACCTGCGCCGGGAACGGTGAACATGGCCTTCAATCTGTACGTTGGCAACAACGTGCTTGACCTGAACTCCCTTTATCAAGATGGCGCAGGCCATGCCATCCGCTTCTCAAAAGCCAAGTTCTACGTGTCCAACGTTCACCTCACGGACCACGACGACAATGTGCTGGGCCACTACGAGGATACCTATATCCTCGTGGATGCCACCAACACCAGCAATACGTTCACGCTGGGCGACCTTTCACCAGCGGAAGTGCATGGTGCTGAGATTACTCTTGGCCTTGCACCCGAAGTGAATACGTCCGACCCGCTGGTCGCTGAAGCTCCTTTGAACGACCCTGATATGATGTGGGCGTGGAGCACGTCGGCGGGCCGCATGTTCCTGAAACTGGAAGGTCGGGTGGATGGAAATGCTGATGGTGATGTAGACGATGCTGAGGACTTCGACTTCATGTACCATTGCCTCAACTTGAACAATGATCTTTTGCGCGAGATCCATGTGCATGTCCACGCCGATGTAACAGCCGGTGCTACCGCTGTGCTGAATTCGAAGGTCGATCTCGGTGTGGTCGTTTCCGGATTGGATCTGCTCACGAATCCCGAAGCGATGGACGGCGGTGCCCAGTGTGTGGTGGCCATGGATAGCCTCGCCACCTCGTTCAGCGAACTGTAGCGGAACTTCGGACCTTTGGTATAGCGAGCGGGCCAAAACGGGCCCGCTCGTTGCATTTTCACATCCTCTGGTAGTGCTATTTCCGAGACCGTACCTTTGCGGCCCGAGAACCACTTGCACCCTGAATGAGCCAGATCTTCGACCTCGACATGATCAAAGCGGTCTACAGCCGCTTTCCTTCCCGTGTAGCCGCAGCCCGCAAGGCCGTCGGTAAGCCCCTCACCCTCACCGAAAAGATCCTCTATGCCCACTTGTGGGACGGTGATGCGCAGCATGCGTTCGGGCGTGGCAAGGATTACGTCGATTTCGCTCCGGACCGGGTTGCCATGCAGGACGCCACCGCCCAGATGGCACTCTTGCAGTTCAGCACCACCGGTCGTCCGAAAGTGGCCGTGCCCAGCACCGTCCACTGCGATC
>DAOORM010000442.1:0-2299 GCA_035389265.1 Flavobacteriales bacterium
GAGGTGGAGAACCAAGGCTACATCCACTACAACAAAGGCAGCGTGGTGCTCTACTGCCTGCGCGACTTCGTCGGTGAGGACAGCTTGAACAAGGCCTTCCGCAACCTGGTTGACACCTTCGCTTATGCCGAACCGCCCTACCCCACCGCGCTGGACATGTACCGCGAACTGGAGCAGGTGGTTCCCGATAGCCTGGACTACCTCTTGATCGACGGCTTCAAGAAGATCACGCTCTACAACAACCGGGTGGACAAGGCCACCGCCCGCCTATTGCCCGACAGCACCTATGAAGTAACGCTCGAACTCTTCGGTGAGAAGAACTACGCCGACTCGCTCGGGCGCGAGACACCAGCCATCATGAACGACTGGATGGATGTCAGCATCCTGCGCTACCCCAAGCTGGGAAGGACTGCGGACAAGTCGTTGAACGAAGTACCGCTGGTACACCAACGGCTGCGGCTGCGATCCGGCGTGAACAAGCTGACCTTCATCGTACCGGAAAAGCCCATGCAGGCCGTGATCGACCGGGACAACCTGTTCTTCGATCGCGTGATGCAGGACAATGTGAAGAAGGTGGAGGTGGACTGAGGATGGGCCGCCCCCGATCCGCGGTATGATCGTTCCAGTCCGGACGGAACTGACGATATTCGTCATCCATCCATGCCACCATCCTCGCTCTCCCTGCGATGAGGATCCTTGAACCGCGCCATTTCCTTTCGTGCGTAGCCACCCTGTTGGTGTGGCTTGGTGCTTCGAGCGCTGTTCCACCGCATCGCATGGAACGGCTCCCGCCCTTCACCGACCGCACGATACATGCCTTCATCGAACGCGCGGTGGAACAGATGAACGGGTTCCACGGCGATAGTGCAATGGCTACCATCAACGCCGCACTGCTTAGGGTGGACCCGATCAAACACCCCGAAGAACGCCACTACTTCCTGGCCTATCGCGCCGAAGTGCTCTACTACGAAGGCCTTTTCAACGAGGCCATGCGCGATATGGATGAAGCGGAGCGCATCGCCTTCGACCTGAAGGACAGCACCCTGATCGCGAACGCATTCAATCTCAAAGGCCTCTTGCACGAGAACATCCAGGACAGCCGCGAGGCGCTTCCATACATGTATTCGGCATTGAAGTGGTTCCCCCAACGACCGGCTTCCCGCTACCCGGTAACGGAGATCTTCCACATCCATGGGAATCTTGGTAGTTACCTGACCTCCATCGGTCAATTGGATAGTGCGCTCTTCCACCTGGAGACCTCGCTACGACTGGCCACCGATCTGGGTGCGAAGCGCGCCATGGCCGTGGCCTGGTGGGGCCTTGGAAACCTTGAGATCCTTCGCGGTGATCCGCAGACCGCGCTCATCGACTACGACCGCAGTTGGGCCATCGCCGATAGTGCGAAGGACCACGACATCGGCGTGGATGCATTGATCGGACGTGGGCTGGCACTGGCACATTCAGGCGATCGCGAAGAAGCACGACGTGCCATCGACCGCGCCGAAGCCTATCTGATCGCTCATAGGAACGCCATCGGATTGGTCACCCAACGCAACTTCGCGCGGCAAGCCGCCAAGGCGTACCAATTGCTTGGAGCATTAGACGCCGCGCTCACGAGCATGGCGGAATGGCACCGCATCGACAGTTCGATCACCTCGAACAACATCCGATCAGCGCTGGCCACCCAAGCACAACTCATCAAAGCGGACAACGACCTGGAGGTGGAACGGCTGGAGCGCTTCCATGTGGATGAGCAGTTGGCCAATGAGCGACGCACACGGCAGCTGACCATCGTCGGAAGCACGCTGGCCTTGCTGGCGATATCGGCCATCTACCTCGTGAACAGCTCGCGCCAACGCCATAAACGCAGACTCGCGGAATTGGAGGCCGAACGCACCCGGCAGGAACGTACGATCGCCGAGCTCCGCGTGCGCGAGCAGGTGAGTCGCGACCTTCATGATGATCTGGGGGTGGGGCTGAGCGCACTCAAGTTGCGCAGCGAGATGAGCGTACGACACGACCCCGACTCCAGTGCAGCGCCACTTCTACGCGAGCAGGCCAGTTCGGCGGAAGAGCTCATCATCAGTATGCGAGACATCATTTGGGCCTTGCAGGACGACCAAGGTAGCCTTGATGACCTCGTGGCCTACATCAGCGCTCACGCCCGCAAATACCTGGATGTGCATGGCATCGAGCTCATACTCGAGGTGGATGCCCAATGGCCCGCGATCCAACTCACCACCCAGCAACGGCGGAACCTCTTCCTCATCACGAAAGAGGCGCTGCACAACGTGGTGAA
>DAOORM010000443.1:0-2298 GCA_035389265.1 Flavobacteriales bacterium
TGACGAGCAACATCGGCTCGCACATCATCCAGGAGAACTTCGAAGGCCTCAAGGATAAGGATGTGGACGCCGTGGTGGAAAAGACCCAGCGCGAGGTGATGGACCTGCTGCGTAAGACCGTGCGCCCCGAGTTCCTCAACCGTGTGGACGAACTCATCATGTTCCGTCCGCTGAGCCAGGCTGATGTGCGCGAGATCGTGAAGCTGCAGTTGCACATGCTCCTACAGAAACTGGAGGAGAAGGACATCCACCTCATTCCTAGCGAAGAACTCATCGCCCACATCAGCACCCAGGGCTTCGACCCGCAATTCGGTGCGCGCCCCATCAAGCGGATGATCCAGAAGGAGCTGCTGAACGAGTTGAGCAAGCAGATCATCGCAGGAACGCTGGAGACGGGCAAACCGCAGGTGATCGATGTGTTCGATGGGCGGATCGTCCTCCGAAAGCCGATCGATGAGAAGGAGAAGAATGGGAATGGGAAGAAGAAGTCGAAGGCGGAGGTATGAACCGGGTGTATCCATTACAAAAGAGGCTCCAGCTTGGAGCCTCTTTTGTAATGCATCGCGCTGATCAGTCAATCCCTGACGCAACGCAGACAGGTACCATCCGTCTTGTTGTAGTCGCCCCTACCGACACCTGCATCGTCGTAGACCAGGTCGCGGCCCCAAGCGCCCTCCGCACCACTCTCCGAGGTACTCCCCAAGGTGCCATAGAAGCCAAGGTTGATGAAGCCAAATCCGACGCTGTAGCGGCCGCCGCCCGGAAGGCCTGAGAAACCGCTTTCGTTGGTGGCGCCGGTGTTGGGGGCTTCCCATAAGGTGGTGGTCTTCATCTTGCCGCCTACGTTCTGCGCAGCGCCTCGGTAGCCCACGATGTTCACTTCGCTAGCAGGCATGCCCAAGGCCAGTTCCAGCTGCTGCCATTCGGCATCGGAGGGCACATGCCAGCCTTGGGGGCACATGTTGGGGTTGGCAGCGGCATACCAATTGTAAAGCTTGCCGTAGCTGGCATCGTAGCCAGCATTGTTCTCGTAGTTGCTCCAAGCGCCGCTGTTCAAAAAGATCCATGCGTCATCTTCGGTGACCTGCGGGATAGGGTTTCCATCGTTGTAAGTAGTGGTCCGAAGGTTTTCCGCCATCCAACACTGCCCCCCGATCTGCACAGCAGGGTACACATTCCCATCGATGTCCGTCACCGTCGGTGACTCCGGACAGGCCAATCCAGCGAACAGCTCGAAGATCCGTGTGGCCGTTGCAACAGGCACCTCATCGATCGCCGCACTGTGCACGATACCGGCATCAGTCGCATAACCAATGTAACGTAGTTCATCACCCGGTGTCCAGGTGAACAAGGAGCGGTCCGACTTGGCCGTGCCACCCGCAGCATTGCCTCCGGCATAGGTCAAAGCGGCCCCGGTTGCAACACCGCCCAAGGCCACTAGGCGGTGCGTGGCGCGCTCGCCACCCTGCAATACGGTGAGCAGATGCACCCCCGGAGTGGACGAGTTGTAACGGAAGCGATGCTGCCCGGCAGCGAGGCTCCTTGAAAACGCCGCTACTTCGCGTCCAGTGGCATCATGCACCGTCAACATTGCCTGACCCGAATTCCGTGTGCTCACCAGGATGTCCGTGCCACCATCAAAGGGATTGGGTTGGTTGCGCAACACGGGGGCTTGTAAGTCCATCTGCTCTAGACCCGTGGCTCCGTCAAGGACCAGCATATTGTCTGGGAAGTAGATGGTCGTATCCCCACCGGCCGTCAGGTTCATCACCAGGATACTGTCCAAGGGTATGGGTGTAGCATTCAGGGTGCCTTCGAAGGTGATGGTGATGATCTGTGCCCTCGCGCAAGTGATGAGGGTCAGGAACAAGATCAGAATGCTGGAAAGGCGCTTCATGGGGGATGGATCGGTATAGCGAAAGTAAACCGTATCGCTCATTTACCAGGGAACTCCACACGCGTTGATATCTTGAACATATTCCGTTCGGCGAGCAACGATTTGTCCGCGCAGTATTGCTGGAGCATCTTGGTCGGGGCGAATTTTTCATTCGCTCCCCACTCCTACCTTGGCTTCTCATTCGCCGGATCATACCAACTGTCCGGATCCGTTCGAGCATCTCCGCCTCCATGACCAAGATCTCCATCCGCTTCTTCGACGACCGCGAGGTGCGCGCCGTTTGGGATGAGGAGCAGGCCAAGTGGTGGTTCTCGGTAGTGGATATCGTCGGCGTGCTCAATGAAGAGGACGACCACACCAAGGCAGGCAACTACTGGCGCTGGCTCAAACGCAAGCTCGTC
>DAOORM010000444.1:0-2288 GCA_035389265.1 Flavobacteriales bacterium
GATGTGGTGAACATCGGGTCCGATGACGAGATCACCATCAAGGCCCTCGCCGAACTCATCATCGAACTCACCGGAAGCCGCTCGCGCATCGTTCACCTTCCACCATTGGAGGAGGGTGATATGACCCGGCGCATGCCCGACGTGACACGGATGAACCAGCTGCTCGGACGTCCCGCCCTTCCTTTGCGTGAAGGCTTGCAGCGGATCATCGATCAGCTGCGGGCCAAGGCTTAGTCGGATAGGACCGACCCACGCCTCTAGTTTGCTTCCGGAGGCTTCTCATCGACCACTGCTTCTGTTCAGGCTGATGTAGAGGCATACGCTGTACGCTGTGATCCGGCCAACCTTTCTCAACGGGCGGGCACCCATGCTTGCGGATAACGCCGGCATCGGGATCTGGGAATGAAGAAGGGCCACCTCGTTGGAGATGGCCCTTCAGAAGGTGTTCAGGTTCGATCAGAACTTCGCACGCGACTTGCGGCCCACGCGCTTGTTACCGCGCATCCAATTGTACCGCTGCCGGTAGAAGTTCGACTGTCCACGCAGCACATAGCTGTAAGTGAGCGTGAGGGTCAGGTAGCTGTCGTTGTGGGTGGGATCCCCGCGTTGGTTCTCCTTCTTTACGGAAGGTCCATCGCTCACGTAGTAGCCGTAATTCTCGGCGGCGGGAACATCCACCCCAGCAGGTACCAACGGACGCTGATCGTACAGGTCGAAGGCAAGACCACCACGTCCTTCGGGCAAGAGGTCCGGATCCTTGTAAGTCGTGCTCACATCATCCAAGTAATCGGTGAAGGTCGTGCGCCAGCCCAAGTCGAGCCCGAAGCGATGGCGACGACGCTGGGTGAAGTGGAATCCTACTCCAACAGGCACCGAGACCCCGATAGCGGAATAGTCGATCAACTCAGTGGTCAAAGGACGCAGCGCATAGAACTCGCCTTCGCGGTTGATCTGCCCTTTCGGGTTGCTGTAGTAAGCAGCGATGCCCACATAGCCGAACAACCGGAAATCCAACCGATAGCGACCACGACCGCCCAGGTCATTATCCTGGAAGATGGTGAACTCCGGGCGGAGATACCACTCGATCATGTCGTTGCGGAAGTTCAAGTTCCGACCACGACGGGGACGGTAGATCGAAAGTTCATCGGCACCTTGGATCCGTAGGTAGAGCAGACCGGTATTCACCGAGATCATCCGGTTGATCTTCCGGCGAGCGAAACCGCCAACGGCCCAGCGGGTCTGGCTCATCTTCATGTCCCACACGAAATCGCAACGGGGTTGGTCCGTACCACCCATCTCACCCAGGTAGTTGGCGCCACCCAAGTGCATGCCGAAATCCCAAGCGTACTGCGCCGAGGCGGAAGTGCCCAGCAAGGTGCAGGCGCCGATCAGGAAGGACTTGCGTAGTGTTCTCAGGCTCATGTCGTTCAGGGCATTCCTCATGCCAAAGGGCAAACTTAACAAAGATCCCGTTCCTGCCCCGATCCGTTCGATGAGGATATCAACGATCAGGACGGAAGCGCCTACTGGTGGTCCTAACAGCGATATCCCGGTAGATTTGCGCCCATCGAAATGCTTCATACGGAACGGGTAACCAAGTTGTTCGGGGTGCGATACCCCATCGTCCAGGCAGGCATGATCTGGTGCTCCGGCTGGCGCTTGGCAGCAGCGGTGAGCAAGGCCGGCGGGCTCGGCGTGATCGGGTCGGGTTCCATGTACCCGGAAGTGCTGAAAGAGCACATCCAGAAGTACAAAGCAGCTACGGACAAGCCCTTTGCAGTGAATGTACCCATGCTCTATCCCGCTGTGGAAGAGCACATGGCCACGATCATGGCCGAGCGGGTTCCGATCGTCATTACCTCGGCCGGTAATCCGGCCACGTGGACCAAACGCCTGAAAGAGGCCGGCCACATTGTCGTGCATGTGGTCAGCAGTGTGAAGTTCGCGTTGCGCGCCCAAGATGCCGGGGTGGATGCCGTGGTCGCTGAAGGCTTCGAAGCCGGCGGGCACAATGGCCGCGAGGAGACCACCACCTTGGTGCTGGTTCCCATGGTGGCCGATGCCGTGCGTGTCCCTGTGATCGCGGCAGGAGGTATCGTGGACGGCCGTTCCATGTTGGCGGCCATGTGTTTGGGTGCCGAAGGGGTGCAGGTAGGCAGCCGCTTCGTGTGCGCTACCGAGTCCTCGGCGCATGAGGCTTTCAAACAGCGGGTCGTAGCCGCTAAGGAGGGAGAAACAACGTTGACCCTCAAGGAGTTGGCGCCTGTTCGACTCCTGCACAACCCCTT
>DAOORM010000445.1:0-2285 GCA_035389265.1 Flavobacteriales bacterium
TGGAAGGAGAAGTACGGCGGTGTGATCCTGGAGCAATTGAAGAAGCTCGGCGCCAGCTGTGATTGGGACCGCACGCGCTTCACCATGGAACCGGACCTCAGCGAAGCGGTCATCGACGTGTTCATCGATCTCTACAAGAAGGGTCTGGTGTACCGCGGCCTGCGCATGGTGAACTGGGATCCCGTGGCATTGACGGCCGTGAGCGATGAAGAGGTGATCCACAAGGAGGTGAACTCGAAGTTGTATTTCATCCGCTACAAGATCGATCAGATGATCAGTGGATCAGATGATCAGAAAATTGAAGAGGAGCCCGCGTACATCACCATTGCCACCACTCGGCCGGAGACCATTTTGGGTGATACCGCGGTCGCGGTGCATCCCGAAGACGAACGTTATGCGCATCTGAAAGGCAAGCGGGTGTTGGTGCCGTTGATCGGGCGCAGCATTCCGGTGATCTTCGATGAATACGTGGAGCGTGAATTCGGTACCGGTGCGTTGAAGGTGACACCGGCGCACGACGTGAACGACTACGAGTTGGGCAAGAAGCACAACCTCGAGACCATCGATATCCTGGAGCCGAACGCCACGTTGAGCGCTGCGGCGCAACTGTACGTGGGTGAGGATCGGTTCATCGTGCGCAAGAAAATCGCGAAGCAACTGGAGGCCGAAGGTTTCCTGGTGAAGACCGAGGACATCGTGAACAAGGTGGGCACCAGCGAGCGAACCGACGCGGTGATCGAGCCACGCTTGAGTTTGCAGTGGTTCGTGAAGATGAGCGAACTGGCGAAGCCCGCGTTGGACGTGGTGATGGACGGTCGTGTGAAGCTGCATCCGCAGAAGTTCGCCAACACCTACAAACACTGGATGGAGAACGTGCGCGATTGGTGTATCAGTCGCCAGTTGTGGTGGGGGCAGCGCGTGCCGGCCTGGTACAATGCGAACGGAGATTTCGCCGTGTGCAAGACCGAAGCGGAAGCCATCGCACACTTCACCGCAGCGGGCCAGAGCATTACGGGCATCGTTCAGGACGAAGATGTCATGGACACCTGGTTCAGCAGCTGGTTGTGGCCCATCAGCGTGTTCGACGGCTTCAAGGATCCCGACAACGCCGACATCAAGTACTACTATCCCACGAATGATCTGGTGACGGCCCCAGAGATCCTTTTCTTCTGGGTGGCGCGCATGATCATGGCGGGTATGGAGTATCAGAAAGAGATACCGTTCAAGAACGTGTACCTCACGGGCATCGTGCGCGATAAGATCGGTCGCAAGATGAGCAAGAGCCTGGGCAACAGTCCGGACCCGCTGGAGCTGATCGAGAAGTTCGGCGCCGATGGGGTGCGTGTGGGCATGCTGCTCACATCACCGGCTGGCAACGACCTGCCGTACGACGATTCGCTCTGCGAGCAAGGGCGCAACTTCAGCAACAAGATCTGGAACGCGTTCCGGCTCGTGAAGGGTTGGAGCGTGGATGGTCGTCCGCAACCGGCTTCATCCGCTGCCGCAGTGGCTTGGATGGAAAGCCGCGTGCAGCGTGGCACCGCAGAGATCGATGGGCTCTTCGCGCAGTTCCGCATCAGCGAAGCGTTGATGGCCACGTACAAGCTGGTGTGGGACGATCTGTGCAGCTGGTACCTGGAAAGTGTGAAAACCGGTTTCGTGGAAGGTGTAGCCGAGCCGATCGACCAGCAGACCTACGACGCCACGGTGGCCATCTTCGAGGAGGTGATGAAGTTGTTGCATCCTTTCATGCCCTTCCTGAGCGAAGAGGTGTGGCACTTGCTGCGTGAGCGCAAGGCCGGTGAGGACATCATCGTGTCCGCTTGGCCGAAGAGTGGCGAAGGGGATGTGAAGTTGGAAGCCGAAGTGCAACATGCCTTCGAACTGGTGAGCGCAGTGCGCAATGTGCGCAACGAAAGGGGCATGAGCCCCAAGGAGGCGGTGGAGATCCAAGTACGATCACGCGACTCCGGCTCGGAGGCCGGAGTGACAATGCGGCCTGGCGTCTCCGCCTTGGTGAACAAACTCGCGAACGTGTCAGCCATCGCCGAGGTGGAGAAGGTGAGCGAAGGTTCGGTCACCTTCCTGGTGGGCACCAACGAGTACGCGGTGGACCTGGGCGGTAACATCGACACGGAAGCAGAAGCCAAGAAGGCCGAGGCTGAACTCTCGCACCTGCGCGGGTTCCTCGCTAGTGTGGAGAAGAAACTCAGCAACGAAAGGTTCGTAGCTGGCGCTCCGCCTCAGGTGTTGGAGATAGAACGCAAGAAGAAGGCGGACGCTGA
>DAOORM010000446.1:0-2271 GCA_035389265.1 Flavobacteriales bacterium
CCAGCGCGAGTTCGCCTTGCTGGATCCGGACCACAACCTCCTGACCTTCGGGCAGACCATGTGACGGTCACTTCGTGTTCACACCGGTGGTGGCCACCTTGCGCAATGTGAGATCCGTCCCGGTCTGCAGGATGAGCGTATCGTCAACGAAGCGCATGCCGAACGCATAGGGGAACTCCCCCTTGAACCGACCGAGTTCAGTGCGTGGGATCATTCTCGTGTGCAGGTTCCCCATGCGCAGGTGAAGTTGACCCTGAGCGTGGGTGACCTCGGCCACACCGAGCGATGGTGAACTGTATCGTCCGGCGTATTTCGCCAGTGTCGAAGGCTCGAGGTGTGGATCAGCAGCTTGTTCCGGCTTGGCGCCCTCCGACGGAAGCAAGTGGATATTCCTCACCTGCTCTTCCAAGAGCTGTTCTGATGTGGTCATGATCGCTGTATCAGGCAGCAGGGTGGCGTAAACCGCATCGGCGATCAGATCCGGTAAGTGGAAGCCCCGGCCTGCTTCGGCACTGAGAACCACCACACCGATACCTTCCTGAGGCATGAAGGACAGGTGGGCACGAGCCCCGAGGAATGCACCAAAACAATGGAGTAGTGCGTGCCCATGAAGATCGGAGCCATACCAACCAAGGCCGTAGGTGTGCCGTAAGTAATGGTGGAAGGTATCGGCAAGGGCGACTTCCGCACGATGGGTCCGTGCGATCGCGTTCGCAGGGATCACCTGCTCGCCGCCGATCCTCCCGGCGTTGAGATTCAAGCCGAGCCAGACACAGGCATCATCCACCGTGCTGATCATCCCGCCCGCCGCATGCATGGTGCTATCGGTCTTCACGAATGGGGCCTCTTCCACGGCTGGCGAAGAACGCGAACCTTTGAATGCGGGCGGGAGTGCGGCTTTCGGGTATCTGGAGACCCATGCACTGGTGCCGCGCATGCCTGCCGGATCAAGGATGAGTTCTTGAACAAGGTGCTTCCAGTCCCTGCCGGTAACCCGCTCCAGGATCAACGCTGCGATCAGGTAGCCGTCATTGCTGTAGTCGAACGTTGTGGGTATAGCCACGCTCTCGCTGGCCAGATCGGCCAAGAGCTCCGCAGAGTTGGTTCGAAGCCCTGTGTAAGCGGTGTTGAAGCCAACGATCGAGTTAGCAATGCCATGGGTGTGTGTGAGCAGCTGCCCAAGGGAGATGTGCTCGGGGTGGATGGCCGTATCCTGGAAATGGAGCTCGGGAAGGTAATGCGCAAGCGAGCCGTCCAAGTCGATGATACCTCGCTCAGCGAGGATGGCGACCGTGAGGCCGACGAACGCCTTCGTGCTAGAAGCGATATAGAACGGAGTGGCTGTGGTTACCTGGAGATCACCCGTACGGTCCATCTGACCAAAGGCCTTCGCATAGCGCACTTGATCACCCACCACCACTCCGACAACGAAAGGCGTTCGCACCTGAAGTCGATCGGTAAGGTCGGCCACCTTATGATCCATCGTTGCTGTGAAGTCGGTAGGTACCGATTGTGCCTGAAGAACGGCAAGGTTCAAGGACCAGAACAAGGATCGAATAGCGATGCGGGCGACGTGATGGTACATGGCCATGGGACGCGACGTTTGCGGCTGACGTTACAGCTCCCTCGCGGGTAATTCCACAGGCGACCAGCTTTTCAGCGCGCATGACCAAGATCCACAGCCGAGAAATGGTATCAGCGAAGGCGCGGCAGAATTCCGAGATTCGCCCATGCTCCGCCCGAAGCCTAAGTACTCCAAGCAGGGCAAGTCCATGCTGTCTGAGGGAATGCGCTTCCCAACGGTCGCCGCGCTGCTCGACTTCCTCCCCGCCGACGAACGCGCTTTGACCGAACAATTGCGTGAACTGATCATCTCCGAAGCACCTGACCTGAAGGAACGCCTGAGCTTCAACGTGCCCTTCTATAAGGGTCGGCGCGACGTGTGCTTCATCTGGCCTGCATCGGTGCTATGGGGCAAGACGAAGACCTATGAGGGGGTGCGCTTCGGGCTGAGCTATGGGAGCTTGGTGCCTGGCTGCGAACCCTACTTGCAGCGCGGGGACCGCAAACAAGTGTGCTGGCGGGACCTACACCGGTTGACTTCAGCTGACGAACGCATGATCCGGACAGTGTTACGTGCCGGACTCGCGGTGGATCTGGAACGGACAGGTGGTCTACGCTGAGCGCGGCTTGATCGAACCTTTCCGTCCGCCAATGTCCACTTACAGTCGCAGCAGTGGGTGGCTGGCGACCTCCTTCCCTGTGCCCGAG
>DAOORM010000447.1:0-2262 GCA_035389265.1 Flavobacteriales bacterium
TCATTGACCAACTCCTACGCCGCACAAAGCGCCACCTCGCCCCTCACCCCTTGGACCTTCGAGCGCAGGGCTGTGGGGCCGAACGATGTCAGCATCAAGATCCTTTACTGCGGCGTGTGCCACAGCGATATCCACACGGCACGCGGCGAATGGAACGGCACCAAGTACCCGATCGTACCGGGGCACGAGATCGTGGGAACCGTCACCGCGGTGGGTGCCGCTGTGAAGAATTGGAAGGTGGGCGACACCGTGGGCGTAGGCTGCATCGTGGACAGCTGTCGCGAATGCGCCTCCTGCAAAGAGGACCAGGAACAATTCTGCGAGAACGGCATGACCGGCACCTACAATGGCATCGAACGCGGCACGGGCAACACCACGCAAGGGGGTTACTCGCAACACATCGTGGTGGACGAGAACTACGTGCTCCGCATCCCCTCGGGCATGCCGTTGGACCGCACAGCGCCGCTATTGTGCGCGGGCATCACCACCTATTCCCCGCTGCGGAAATACGGCGTGAAAGCCGGGATGAAAGTGGCCATCGTAGGGCTGGGCGGACTGGGCCACATGGGGGTGAAGATCGCCAAGGCCATGGGTGCACATGTCACTGTGGTGAGCCACAGCGACAAGAAGCGCGACGACGCCAAGCGCCTGGGTGCCGACGACTTCCTCAACACCGGTGAAGCCGGCGCGTTCCGGGCCAACGCCAAACGCTTCGACTTCATCCTCGACACCGTGTCCGCCGAGCACGATTACAACAGCTACCTGATGATGGTGAAGCGTGGCGGCACCATGGTGGTGGTGGGTATACCGCCTGCATCGCCGCTCAACCCGAGCCTGTTGGTGATGCAACAACGCTGCCTCGCCGGATCCTTGATCGGCGGCATCGCAGAGACCCAGGAGATGCTGGACTTCTGCGCAGAACATCAGGTGTTCAGCGACATCGAGGTGATCCCGGCCAGCTTGGTCAACGAAGCTTACGAGCGCATGCTGAAGAGCGACGTGCGCTACAGGTTCGTGATCGACAGTGCGACGTTGGGGTGAAGTGGACCTTTGCGGAGGTCGGTCTTGAGTTCTTCGAGGACGACTTCATCGTTCCACCTTCGCTGGACCGAAAAGGAACTTCTGGCTCCCGCTAGTCAGCGGTCACTTCATACCCCGCCGCCCGCAAATGCTCCCAGTACTCGGGGTAGCTCTTGTCCACCACATCGGGATCCTTGATGATGACACGCTCCAGAAGCAACGCGAGCGGTGCGATGGACAGGGCCATGCGGTGATCGATGTTCGGATCGAAGGGCAATGGCGCCTTATTGCTGATGCTGCCCCCTTGAATGAAGGTGCCACCCCGATGACCGGCGGTGCAACCGAGTGTCCGCAACACCTCCCCCACCGCTTGCAGGCGATCGGTCTCCTTCACCACCAGGTTATCCAAGCCGGTCAACGCTGCTTTGGCACCACGACCGGCCAGGGTGAAGGCCAGGGGCTGGAACAGATCCGGCACGTGGCGCAGGTTCAAGGGCGCTTCGGGCCAGGGTTCCGCTTCGGGCCGGTGCTTCAACGTGATGCCTTCCGCGGTCTCCGTGGACTCCACCCACGGTGCCCACAAGTGCATGGCCTCGCGATCGCCTTGTAGGGTACCTTTCTCCAGACCGCGCAACAACACGGTGGCCCCGGGATCCAAAGCCACCTGCTCGAACCAGAACGCGGCGCTGCTCCAGTCCTGCGGCACCTGATAGGTCGCACGTGCATAGCTGCCCGGTGGCACCACCACCCCATCCATCGTCAGGCTGGGGCGGATGCCGAAGTGATCGAGCATCTTCAACGTCATGCTCACGAAGGGTTCGCTCAGGCGCGTGCCGGTCCATTTCAGTTCGAGGCCCTTCTCCAGCATCGGTGCGATCAACACCAGGGCGCTGAGGTATTGGCTGCTGATGGGTGAATCGAAATGTACATGACCACCTTGGAGCTTGCGGCCACGGACGCGATAACCTTCAGGTACCTGTTCGATATCAGCACCGAGCGTACGCAGGGCTACCACCAGATCGTCGTGCGGACGTTGCAGCAGACGCGGGATGCCGGTGAGTACGAACTCTTCCCCGGCTTGCACACTGGCCCATGCCAACAGGAAGCGGAAGGTGGTGCCGCCCGCGCCGCAATCCATGGTGTGTGGGCGATCGCGGAGCAGCTCGAACATCACCCGTGTATCGTCACCATCGCTGAGGTCGGACACCAAGGAAAGATCACCGAGCAATGAGGCGATGATGA
>DAOORM010000448.1:0-2260 GCA_035389265.1 Flavobacteriales bacterium
CTCTACCAGCCTTACGGCGTGCAATACCAGGGCGTCTTCAGTCCGGCGCGTATGAGAGGCACCGATGAAGCCTTCCTCGCAGCCGTGCCGAAGCGATTCCGCTATTGGGACATCCATCTCAACGCCGCCATGCAGGTGCGGGCCGACCGCGGCGATCGCTTATCCACCAACACCACCCAGGACCTGTTGCTCGATAAGGAAGCGAGCGTGTTGCGGGCGGGGTATAGCAAGGGCCATGTGCGGAACCTGAGGAAGGCGGGGGATGATCCGCCGGTGGTGCATCCGGATGTCACGGTGCGCGCGTTCGTCGAGCTCTTCGAGCGCACCACGGGACGCCGTTTCGGCAATATTCCGGAAGGGGGCATGCTCTTGTTGGAGCGGATGTTATCAGGTGCCCTCGAACGCGGGCAGTGTTCCATCCTTGGTATCCGTGAGCAGGGTGGGCTGCGTGCGGCAGCCTGCTTCATGGATTGGGAGGGACGATCCATACTCCTGAAATCGGCCAATGATGAGGTCGGTATCGCCCGACAGGCGATGTTCCATCTCATCGACCGCTACATCACTGAACACGCGGGTTCCGGCCTGTTGTTGGACTTCGCCGGATCGAACACCGCTTCCGTTGCCCGTTTCAACGAGGGGTTCGGTGCGCGCAGCTCGGTATATTTACACCTGATCCGGAACCGACTTCCGGCACCGTTCAAGTGGTTCAAGCGATAAGGCGAACATGGTGATGGAACTGGCGAAACAGCGGAGCGTGGTGAACCACTTCATCGCTGAACTGCGTGATGTGAACGTGCAGAAGGATCCGATGCGCTTCCGCAGGAACCTCGAACGCGTGGGCGAGGTGATGGCGTTGGAACTGAGCCGCACATTGGAATACACCGAGACCGAGGTGACCACGCCGCTGGGTTTGGCGCATACAGAGCTCATGGTGGAACAGCCCGTGCTGGCCACCATCCTGCGCGCCGGCCTGCCGCTGCACCAAGGCTTCATGAACTACTTCGACCGCGCCGACAGTGCTTTCGTGAGCGCCTACCGAAAGCACCGCAAGGGCGAGGATGCGTTCGACATCGAGGTGGAGTATCTGAGCAGTCCGTCATTGGAGGATCGTGTGGTGGTGCTGTGCGACCCCATGCTGGCCACGGGTCGCAGCATGGTGCTGGTGTATAAGGCGCTGCTGCGCCTGGGCAGACCGAAGGCCTTGCATGTGGCGTCCATCATCGCCAGTGCGGAAGGTCTGGAGTATGCCAAATTGCACCTGCCCGCGGTACCCGTTTCTGGATCGGCGCGGTGGATGATGAAATGACGGCACAAGCCTACATCGTGCCGGGCCTCGGCGATGCCGGTGACCTTGCATACGGGGCCAAGATGTAGTCCATGCAGGAGATCCTCGGTGCCATCACGGTCGTCGCTACGGCCATGGTGAAGTTCCTTTTCGCTGGCCTCGTTTCCTATGGCATGGGACATGGGTTCGTACGCACGCTCATCTACACGGCCATCGGTGGATCGGCCGGAATGCTCACCTTCTACTTTTCGGGCAAGGCGTTGCTGGAGGTCTTCCGGAAACGGTATGTCAAGCGGTCCCAGGAGCGCACGGCGAAGGGTCTACCGCCCAAACGGATCTTCACGCGCAGCAACCGGCTCATCGTTCGCGTGAAGCAGCGCTATGGCATCATCGGGCTCGCCTCCTTCGCACCACCCACCTTGTCCATTCCCATCACGGCCGTGCTCGCCGCGAAGTACTTCAAACACGACAGGCGCACGCTCCCGTCGCTGCTCATCTCCGTATTGATCTGGTCCGTGGTGCTCAGCACCGCATGGAGTTTCATCCGATGAGCCGGTACGCGCATCTGTTCTTCGACCTGGACCACACGTTGTGGGACTTCGAGACGAATTCGCGTGAGACCTTACGTGAGCTACATCGCTCGGAGAAGCTGGCTGACCGTGGCATCGCGGATGCGGCCGAATTCATCGATGCCTACGAGGAGGTGAACCACGGGCTCTGGCGCCGGTATGAGAGCGGGCACATCGATCGGCACGTATTGCGCGTGCTGCGTTTTAGGAACACCTTGTTGCGCTTCGGCGTGAAGGACGACAAGCTCGCCGACCGCATGGGCCACGACTACCTCGCGCTGACCCCCAAGCGCACGGCCTTGATGCCCGGTGCGCGCGAGTTGCTCAGCGATCTGGGCGAGCGGTACAGCATCCACATCATCACCAACGGTTTCCACGAAGTGCAGGTGGAGAAGATCAGGCACAG
>DAOORM010000449.1:0-2260 GCA_035389265.1 Flavobacteriales bacterium
CCCAACGGGTTCAGGCGGATGTCCAGTCCATACCGCACCTCATCGGGCATGTTCTCGATGAAGGCATCCACATTGCTGTTGGTGTTATCCAGTACGTTCTCGTAATAGCTTGGTGTGAATCCATCACCCAAGTCCAGCGCGCGGTTCAGGTTGATCGGGCCCTGCAGGATCGCATGTGTCATATCCACGGTGGTCCCGGTGCGCGTGTTCGTGGCTTGGAAGCTGTTCAGCCGCACTAGGATGTCCATGCCGATGCCATTCTCCACCTTCAACCGCAGCGCTACCTGATCCAGGTCCAAGCTGCCACCCACGAAGGCATCGAACAAGCCCAACCGGCTGCTTTCCTCCGGGAAGTCGAGGTCGTTGGTGCCGAAGTAGCCCTTGGCATAGCTTGTCACAAGGCCGCTGTAGCTGGCTTCCACCACCACGCTGTCCTGGTTGGAGACGGTGGCGCCGCTGCCATTCGAGTCCAGCGCAGCGGATACATTGGTGGCCAATGTGTTCACGGCATTGAAGTTGGGGCCGCGCAAGTCGAAGCGGGTCCCGGCGAGGTCTCGCACCACGCTCGCGAAGCTCGGGTTCGCTGGAGTTCCGGGTTCCACGGCCACCGAGAGGGTGTTGTTCCCATCGGGGAACACGGCGCTCGGTACTTCGAATTCACCCAGCACCCGGCTGGCGATCTTGTTACGCATGGCGATCCGCAGTTCCCCGGCGCGCAGGTCCAATCGGGTGAGTTCAACTTGCGGTAAATTGAAGCGGACCAGGTTGTTCTGGCTGATCACCGGGAATCCGGCAGGCAGGTTGAACACATCATTGCCCACCAAAGGGAAGGCGTAGGGATACACGAAATTGGTGTCTGGCAGACCCAGCAGGGTATCCAGGTCCACGGCGAAGAGCTCGGACCGG
Source organism: Flavobacteriales bacterium (assembly GCA_035389265.1). Classification (GTDB taxonomy): domain Bacteria; phylum Bacteroidota; class Bacteroidia; order Flavobacteriales_F; family PHOS-HE28; genus PHOS-HE28. Next base: position 907 of record DAOORM010000449.1, read on the forward strand.
TAGACCAAGGTCACCGCGCCGTCGGGTGCGATGCTTTGCAGCGAGTCCGGGATCAGGTTGGCCAGGGTGAGCCGGCTGGTAAGCAGGGGTGCCGAAACATCCACATCCCACGATGCCGGACCCTCTTTCCTGCATCCGGTGCTTGTGGAAAGAAATAGCACGCCCCAGAAGGCAACCGTCCGGAGGGGGCGTACGTTTTCCATGATGGGGGCAAAGTACTGCTGCACTGCCTTATGAACGTATCAAGTTCTTCGCCAAGCTGTACTTTTCACCCGTTGAACACGTAGCGTGCTGTTAAGACGACATATCCTGGTCCCGACGCTGCTTTCGGCCTTTGCCATGTTCCTTATTTCATGGCTGTGGCATGGGCTTGCGCTCACCGATCTGGAGGAGATCTCCATTCCCTTGACCCTTTATTTCCCGCTCGCTGCGGTGGTCTACATCGTCCTCGGTCTCGGCATGACCTTCTTCATCCATACCGCTATCCTCCACGAATGGATCTCGTTGAAGAAGGCGTTCCCCTTCACCTCCATGCTCATGGGGGCCGCTATCGGGTTCTTCGTGTACTTGGTGATCTTCATCTTGGGTATGTCCTTCACTAAAGGCGGCATGGTGCATGTGATCGCCGATGTGCTCTGGCAAATGGTGGAACAAGGGGTGGGCGGGCTGATGGTGAGCTTGGGCATCATCTACGACATGCATAAGCGCTACCTGGAATCGGAGCGCGCCTGAACTTAGCCGCCGTTGTATTTCCCTTTCCAAAGCTTGGCCAGCAACGCCGCATATTCCCGTTCACGCGGATTATCTCCCGGTGCATAGAAGGTGGTTCCGCTCAGTGCTTCCGGTAGGAACTCCTGGTCAATGAAGTTGCCCTCGCCATCGTGGCTGTACTTGTAGGCCTTGCCGTAGTCCAGCTGCTTCATGAGCTTCGTCGGAGCGTTCCGCAAGGCCAAGGGCACCGGTAGGTCTCCACGAGTCTTCACCGCCTCTTGTGCAGCTCCGATGGCCACGTAGCTGGCGTTGCTCTTCGGTGAGCAGGCCAGGTAGATGGCGCACTGGCTGAGGATGATCCGACTTTCCGGCCACCCGATCATCTGCGCGGCCTGCATGGTGGTGGTGGCCATGAGCAGGGCGTTCGGGTTGGCGTTGCCGATATCCTCGCTCGCCAAGATCACCATCCGCCGTGCGATGAACAGCGGGTCCTCACCGCCTTCCACCATGCGCGCCAGCCAATACACTGCGGCGTTCGGGTCGCTGCCCCGCATGCTTTTGATGAACGCACTGATGATGTCGTAGTGCTGCTCGCCTTGCTTGTCGTATCGGGCGGCATTGTTCTGCACCACCTCCTTCACCA
>DAOORM010000450.1:0-2257 GCA_035389265.1 Flavobacteriales bacterium
GTTGAAGGCAGCTCTGGAACGAGCACCCAGCGGATGATCATCACCCGGTAGATCAATACTTCAGGGCGTAGAACAGGGTCTTCACGTACTCGTTGTTCACCATCAGCAGGCCTTGCTCACTGGTCCACCACCGGTCCGCATCGTAATCCGAACTGGGAGCGCTGGCCACGAGCACGTGGATGCCGCTTCCAGCGAATCGCTTCCGGAACACCTTTCCCACCCTTCGGGTGTGGAAATCCGTGGTGAGGACCACGATGGTATCCACTTCCAAGCGCTGGGCATGATGGAGGACACCTTGCGCCTCCTCGAACGTGCTCGTACCGAAGGGGAATGGCAGGATGCGTTGCGTCGATGCACCTGCGCGAATGGCGGCCATCCGCGAAAGTTCCGCCTCGCTCACCTCGCGCCCTTCCGCTTTCAGGATCGCCGAGAAGTTGGAACCCGTGGTGTATGCGATCGGAGCCACGCCTGATGCCAGCAGATGGGCTGCGTATGATCCCCGGTCGAACGGAGCCCCACCCAGCACGTACAGCACATCCGCATGCTGCGCGACATCCTCCGTGATCAAGAACGCGCCTACCGCATGCAACAGCCGCTCGCGGAAGAAGAGTGCCAGCAAAAGAAGGAGGACCACAGCGGTGAGCCATGTCCGCTTTCGGGTGAACCAAGGTTTGACCGCGGCGACCATCCAGGAAGGATCAATAGGCGCCGTTCCGGCGGCGAAGCACCCACTCGCAGGAGAGCAGCCCAAGGATCACGAAGAACAACCAGCGCAGCCCGATCAGATCACTGAAGCTCGGGTGCGCGTAGGACCGGGCGACAAGATCGGTGCGGGCTTCCAAGGCCTGTGCGATGGCCTCCGTGCCCCCTGGTCCCACCACGAGGCCGTTGGTGCGAGCGGCCAGGTCGTTCCACAACCCGTGATCAGCCACGGTGGACAATTTCTCGGCGAGCAGGGCCTCCACATGGAGTTCGCCGTTGGCCGAATAGGCGCTACCATCCAACGTGGAGCGGGCCGTCCACGTGTAGGTCCCGGCCGGAAGCTTACCCAGATCGGCGCGGTAGCTGGATCCGCTGGGGCTGAAGGTGTGCAGATAGTCTCGGCCTTCCTCGTCCTTCAAGGCCAGGGTCACTTCGGCTTCATTCACCGGTTCGAAGGTGGCATTGTACAATTCGGCGGTGAAGACCACCCGTTCGTTCTCCGAAAAGCGTGGAGCATGTTCCACGCGGAAGCGCTCCTTGTTCACCTTCAGCGCGAGGAATTGCACCAGCTTGTGCACGAGCCGGTCGAAGCGCGCATGATCCCCGTTCTGCTGCAGGTCGTTAATGCGCCAGCGCCAGAGCCCTTCACCCGTGATAACAGCGGTCCTGCGATCCTGCTGCTGGGATAAGGCGATCAAGGGGTAAGGCGTGTTCACCATTCCGATGCGCTGTGTGGCCAGTGCCGAAGCGGAGCGCCCCAGCTCGAACTGACCGAAGGGGACTTGCAAGGGCGGGAAACGCTCGATCGCACGCACCTGGTCGGGGTCGAGCGTGAAGAAACTGAACTCCTTGTTGAGGTTAGCCTGCGCATCCGTAGTGGACCCGCGTGCTGCCGCCACCTGCACCCCGGCGGCCCGGCTGTTGAAGGTATTGAAGTCGGTGCCTTGCGTGAGGATGTAGCAGATGGGCACCCCAGCTGCATCGGCCTTCTGGAGCAGGGGCTGAATGGCGAAGCGCAACGACGGGAGCCCATGGAGGATCACCAGGTCGAAGGTGGACACATCGCCTGCGAAGTCGGCCGCGTAAGCCAGTTCGGTACCATAGCCGTCCAGCCCACCCAACGCCAACCGCAACGCACCAAGGTCTGGATGGGGCGCCGCGCCAAGCAGGAGCACCTTCTGGCGATCATCCAACACATCGATGAGGATGTCCATGCGGTTATTCACCTCAGTGGCCTCGCCTTGCACGGGGCGCACCACGACGGAGTAGCGCTGCAGACCGGCCCGTTCGGGTTTCACCGTGAACGGGAGTTCCACGAAGGCCGAGCGACCGCTCAGTAGGAGGTCCTTACCCACCACTTCCTTGCCGCCCTGTTGAATGGAGACCCGTGTGGCGGTACCGGCCATACGGCGGCCCTCCACCTTCACGAGCAACGGCAATTCATTGCCGAGATAGCCGATACGATTATGCTCCACGCCCCGTAGCAAGAGATCGGGCCGTACCGTGGTATCGCCCAAGGCGATGGCGTAAACAGGTGCGCCCAGCTTGTCGGCCG